>JBKJNL010001014.1:0-5226 GCA_046593615.1 Myxococcota bacterium
CGAAAGGCACCATGGGCATCATCCACGTCCTCGACAGCGGCGTCGCCGACCAGATCGCGGCCGGCGACGATCATCGACTTCTGGGCCAGCTGGTGCGTGCCGTGCCGGCAGAGCTTCCGCCACCTCGACCAGCTCTACCGCACCTGGCTCGGCCGCGGCCTCGACATGATCGGCGTCTCCGTCGACGACGACCCCGTCGCCGCCCGCCGCTTCTCGTCGCAGTTCCGCCCGCGCTTTCCGGTGGCCTGGGACAGCAATGCCGAGGTGCGCGAGCGCTTCGGCGTGGTCAGCCTGCCGACCACGGTGCTGCTCGACAGCGAAGGCAGCACCATCTTGCGCAACGTCGGCTTCGACATCGCCGACCACCGCTACCTCGAAGAGCAGGTGCGCCGCCTCGTCGAAAGCCAGGAGGGCTGAGAGCCCGACCCGGCAACAGCAAGACGACCAGCGGGAGAGGCGAAAGGCACCATGGGCATCATCCACGTCCTCGACAGCGGCGTCGCCGACCAGATCGCGGCCGGCGAGGTCGTCGAGCGTCCGGCCTCGGTCGTCAAAGAGCTTGTCGAAAACGCCATCGACGCCGGCGCCGACAGCGTCGTCGTCGACGTCGTCGAAGGCGGCCTCGGCCGCATCTCGGTGCAAGACGACGGCTGCGGCATGGACGACGACGACGCCGTCTTGTGCTTCTCGCGCCACGCCACCTCGAAGCTCAAGGCCGCGAGCGACCTGCGGGCCATCGGCACCTTTGGCTTCCGCGGCGAAGCCCTGGCCGCGATCTCGTCGGTGGCGAAAGTGCGACTGCTGACAAGAAGACCCGGCCAGGCCGGCGCGTTTTGCGTCGAGGTCGACGGCGGCCGCATCACCCGCGTCGGGGCCGCGGGCGGCGCGCCGGGCACGCGCGTCGACGTCAACGAGCTGTTTTTCAATGTGCCGGCCCGCAAGAAATTCCTGAAGACCACGCGCACCGAAGCCGGCCACATCGAAGACACGCTGCTGTCGACGGCGCTGTCGCGGCCGCACCTGGGGCTGCGCCTGACGGTCGACGGCAAGGTCACCTTTGACCTGCCGCCGGTGCCGCGCGTGGCGCCCCCGCTCGGATCGCTCGGTGGACCGCTCGGTGGCGACGACGTCGTCGACCTGGCCTCGCCGGCCCGCATCGATCGGGTGGTGCGCTGCCTGGGCAAGCACGTGCGCCCCCTGCTCTACCCGGTGTCGGGGCAGACCGACCTGCTGTCGCTCACCGGCTACGTCGTGGCCCCGCTCGAGACGCGGCGCGACCTGCAGGGCATCCACCTGAGCGTCAACGGCCGCCCCGTCACCGACCGGGCCCTGGTGCAGGCGGTGCGGGCCGCGTTTCGCACGCTGCTCGAGGTGGGCCGCCAGCCCATCGTGGCCCTCGACCTGACCCTCGACGGCGAGGGCGTCGACGTGAACGTGCACCCCCGCAAGGCCGAGGTGCGCTTCGCCGACCCGCGCCGCATCTCGGGGCACCTGATTTCGTTGCTCAGCGACTTCCTGTCGACGACGCCGTGGCTGACGCGCACGACGCCGACGTCGACGTTCCGCCTGCGCGAGGGCGTGCCGATGTTCCGCGCGGCGTCGAAGACCGGGGGCGACGGTCTCGGCGGCGACATCGTCGACCTGCACCGCGAGCGGGTGGCCCAGGCCCTCGCCCGCTTCGCTTCCAGAAACAACGAAGTGACGGCAAACGGCCGAAGCGGCTCCACTTCGACGATTCTAGAAGCGAGCGATGCGGGTGGGTCGTCGCCGATGTTGCCGACGTTGTCGTCGGCGCCGGGGCGGGGCGGGGCGCCGTCGTTCGCGGCCTTGCGGGTGGTCGGCCAGGTGGGCGGCACGTACCTCGTGCTCGACGGACCCCGGGGCATGGTGGTCATCGACCAGCACGCCGCCCACGAGCGGGTGGTGTTCGAGCGCTTGAAGGCCCAGCGCAAAGAGAAGACGACGCCGTCGCAGCCGCTGCTGTTGCCGCTGACGGTGGAGCTGTCGCCCACCGAGCGGGCCGCCCTCGACGACGACGACGTCAAGGCCGAGCTGTTGGCCCACGGCCTCGACGTCGACGGCTTCCACGGCCAGACGGCGCTGGTGCGGGCGCTGCCGCCGGGCCTCGACGGACGCAAGGCGCCGGCCATCGTCAGGGACGCGCTGGCCGAGCTGTCGTCGTCGGGCCGCACCGGCGCCCTCGACGAACGCGTCGACGCGGTCTGCGCCCGCCTGGCCTGCCACGCGGCCATCCGCGCCGGCGACGTGCTGGCGCCGGTGCAGGTGCGGGCGCTGCTCGAAGACCTCGACAAGATCGATCTCGGCGCCCACTGCCCCCACGGGCGGCCGGTGGTGCGCAGCGTCGACTTCAGCGAGCTGGCGACCTGGTTCGACCGCGACTGACCGAGGTTGTGACTGAGAGAGCGGCCGCCCTCAGCGGTCGATGCTGCGCACCGCGAACGGCGAGCCCGCTGATGACACGGCGACGTCGTCGTCGACGGGGCCGCCGGGCCGGGGCTCGAGGTCGGGCAGGGTGACGGCGACGGCTTCGAGGGCGGCGACCACGGCGGCGGCGGCGTCGAGGCACTGGCGCACCTGCTTCTCTTGCAGGTCGGCGTTGCGCGGCCAGCGAAACACCAGCTGCTCTTTGGTCGACGACAGCTGGGCGCCGCCGCTGGTCAGGGCGCCGAGTGCTGCGCGCACCACGTCGTCACCGGCGAGCAGGTCAAGGGCCGCGCGCGGACCGCCGCTCACGAAGCAGCCGTCGAGCTCGCTGCCGGCGGGGTGACCCGGCAGGTCCAGCTCGCGCCAGACGTGGTCGTGGGGCGCGCCCTTCAAGAGCGCGGCCGTGGGCAGGATGCCGCCGACGGGGAAGCCGTCGACGTCGTGGAGCTGGCCGATCAAGCCGCCGGCGGCCCGGCGTTCGTGGCGGCGCTCGAGCAGGTGGTGGCGGGCGGTGAGGAAGCGGGTGCGGGCGGCCGTCCAGCTGGCGTCGACGGTGACGACGACGTGCTCGCCGCGGCGGCGGGCCTTGACCGGCAGAGCATTGGGGAGCTGGCGGGCGTCGCTCCAGACGATGTCGAGGGGGTCGTCGACGACGACGAGGCCGTGCTCGCGCAGCTGGCGGTCGCGGTCTCGGGCGACGCGCTGGCGCAGGGCGGGGGTGATGGCCGTCAGTCCCAACAGGCCGGCGACGATGACGCCGATGACGACGGGATCCATGGCTCCCCTATGTGTCGATGCGCCGTCCGGCGAAAGGGGAACCCGACGGACAGACGACGACCCGCTCAGTCAAAGAGACGGGCCGAGAGCCGTTTGAGGAATGAGAGCGAGGCCGTGTTCGTCGCCGTGTTCGTCGTCGCGTTCGCCGTCGCGTTCGTCGCCGTGTTCAGGGTCGGCGTGACGTCGTCGTCGTCGAACGAACGGGGGGCCGGCATCGTCAGGGCCCGCACCTGCACGGGCACGGCCTGCGTGTGGCCCCTGTGCCAGTCCGTGGGGCGGCTGCGGTCGCCGCTCTGCACCACCAACGAACCGACGTAGTCGGCATCGGCGTACACCTTGTTGATCTGGGCTTTCGCGGCGACCAGGTCGGCATCGCTGACGACGCCGTTGCTGGTGGCTTTGTAGAACTGGACCGTCACGCGCACCGGGAACCTCGGATCGCGTTCGAGCTTCAAGCCGTGGCCTTCGGTGACCGGGCCGAGGTCGTCGCCGTGCCCGAGCACGGCGGTCTCGACGTCGCTGCGACCGCGCGAGGAGCCGCTGCCGGCGCTCGACCCGCCGCTCAACCCGGACATCGAGTCAGCCTTCGACTCAGCCATCGGCGCACTCTTGCCAGGCGCAGGCGCGCTGAAGCCGGGGGACGATGGTCCGTCGTCGTCGTAGCTGTAGCCAGAGCCGAAGCCGGAGCGGGCGGCGCCGCGGACCTTGAGCGGCACCTGCACGATCCACATCATGTCGGCGCCTTCGTCGAGCGCGCCCGCGTCTTGTTCGGTGGCGGCGCCGGCTTCGATGCGGGCCTGCACCGTGCTGCGCCGCTCCGCTGTCAAGGTCGTCTTCTGCCCTTTGTTGTTGAAGTAGACCTGCTGCCCGGCACCATATTGAACGGAGTCTGGCCCGGCGTTTTCGAGCGCGACCACCGAGGTGCCCTGCCGGGTGATGAGCAAGGTCATGACCGCCGGGTGGCGCTCATAACTTTGATAGTTGAAAATCACCGGCGTGAACTCGATCTTGCCTTGCTCGGCGATGGGCACGAACACGTGCTGGGCCGAGACGAGAAAGTGCGTGTCGCGGGGCGCCGAGAAGTCCCCCGAGCCGCGGACGCTGTCGGGGTCGGAGACGTACTCGCGCAGGTGCGAGAGCACCTCGGTGAGGGGCACGCTGACGAGCTGCGCGCCATTGCTCTGGTTGCCCACCTTGACCCAGAGCTTGTCGGCCGCGATGTCGGCGGTCTTGTCGCTGAAGTTGGGCGCCCGCAGCACCGGCAACAGGTGGGTGCGGAAGCGCTTGCCGCTGGCATCGAGGGGCTCGCGCATCTGCAGGGTGACATCCGAGATGTTCGGCCCGCCCGACGACCCGATGTCGCGCCCCGTGTCTTCCCAGGTGAGGTCGAGGACGTTGAGCCCGTACCGCGCGGCCCGGCTCTGCATGCGCTCGCTGGCGGGCATCTGCTCGACGCGGCTGATCGCCTTTTTCAGGTTGCCAAGCGTCGCGGGCGCAAAGCCGTCGGCCGTCACCGTCGAGCTCGTCGCCTGTGCCGGCGTCTGTGCCGGCGTCGCCACGATGCCCCAGCCCGCTGGCTTCTCGGCGAGCACCGGGCCCGACATGGTGAACAGGCAGGCGAGGGCGGTGGCTTTGCGCAGCATGGCGGTGTGAACGGGCCGACCCGCTGCGGGATCCTTTCGCGGCAGCCAACTGTGACCGCAGCACCGCCGCATCGGCCGCGAGAGCCGGTGGGCGCATGCCTTTTGTTGTGGTCTCGTCCGTGGGCCGGCGTCGCCCGGCGTCGCCTGCGCGACTCCCTCTCTGTTTGAAGGCCTCCCCGATGACGCGCCCGCTGCTGTCTTGTGTCGTCGCTGTGGCCGTCGTCGCCGTGGGTTGCCCACGGGGCACTGTTGCCAACGACGGCGCCGACGACGGCGACACCGACGAGCAGGGCGAGGGTGACGGCGGCGAGGGCGAGGGTGACGGCGGCGAGGGCGAGGGTGACGGCGGCGAGGGCGAGGG
>JBKJNL010000431.1:0-5460 GCA_046593615.1 Myxococcota bacterium
GAACCTGCAAGCCAGCGACTGCCTGCCGGTCCGCTACACGACCGAGGTCATCGTCGACGCCCGCGGCCCGTTCGTCGCGACCTGCACCGTGGTGCCGAACCAGCCGCGCACGCCGACGGCGGCCTATGACCGCCTCGTCGTCGACGTCAAAACTGCGTTTGACGGCCGCGAGATCAAGTCCTCCTACGCCACCTACGTGGTGCACCGATGAAGCACCGCGCGCCTGGCTTCACGCTGCTCGAGGCCATGGTCGTGCTGGCGATCTTTGGCATCGTCGTGGCGTCGGCTTCGATGACCTTCGTCAGCATGCTGAAGACCAGCAAGCGCGGGCGCGGCGCGCTGCAGGCGATGGTCGGCACCCGCGTCGTCATGGACGCCCTGCTCGAAGAAGCACGCCGCGTCGGCGGACCCGACCTGCCGCAAAACGCGCGGGTCTTGATCGACAAGGGTGGCGGCCAGCGCCGCTCCGACGTCGTCTGGATGTTGCGGCAGAACACCGGCTACAGCGTCTGCGCCATCACCGGCGTCAGCGGCGACACGGTCACGTTTGCCACCGTCGTCCACAACGGTGAGCCGTTCTGCTGCTTCGACGCCGGCGTCGCGCCGGCCGGCACCCCCCACGTCGCTGGCGAAGTCTCCGCGGGGCCGCCGTTTCGCCGGACCGCCGTGCTCAGCGACGTGCGCCAGCGGTTCCTGCCGGTGTTCCTCGAGGGCGATCCGAGCGCCGCCAGCTGCACACTGACCATGAAGCGCCTGCCGGGCATCGATCGCGTCATCAACACCGCGCTTGGCAACCTGCCCGACCTCAGCACCGGCTCCGCCGTGCTCACCGACGTCAAACGCTTCTACGTCGACTACGCCGCCGAGGGCGCCCACGCCCCCTTTGGCGCGCTCTACGCCCAGGTCGAGCTCGATGGCGACGTCGGCTCGTTTCAAAATGAGCGGCAACGCTTCTCGTCCAACGTGCTCGATCTGCGGGCCTCGGTTGGCTACGGCGACCGGCAACCCGCCGTCGCCGCACCCCTCGACGTCGACGACGATGCCTTCAGCGACGACGGCAGCGACGACAGCGCGCTCCCCGATGTGCCCGCCGGCGGCAACCCCTTTCTCGAAGGCGGCGCCGATCGGGCCGGCTGGCGCGACGCACCGGTGCCCGTCGTCAACGGCGACGAGACCCCGCCGTCGATGCTGGGGCTGGCCATCCAGACCGGGGTGCCCAGCGACTCGACGCCGCCGCGGCTGCCGTGGACGACGGCGCCGCTGACGCCGGCGGCCAGCGCCCAGGTCATGTCGCTCACCGGTCGGGTGATGTTTCGCTCCGAGGGTGCGCCATGAATGAAGCTTCCTCCGTCGTTCCCAGCGCACCGGTCAGCGCACCGGTCAGCGCGCGAGCGCGACGTGTGATCGCGGGCCGCGCGCGCGCCTACGCCTTGTCCTTCGTGCTCATGATCGCCGTCGCCCTGGCCGTCATCGTCGGCGGGCTGTTCGCGCTCTTGTCAGAGGGCATCTCGAGCTCGCGGCAATCGCAGGAAGAGATCCAGCAGCTCTACGGCTGCGACGGCGCGCTGCGGCTCGCCATCCACGAGGCCTCGCGCAATGGCGCCGACAGCGCCGACATCGCCAAGCTGCAAGAGACCCTGGGCGTGTTGTCGGCGGCCCTGCGCACCGACATCAACCCGCGCAGCAAGGCCCCCTTCGCCGACCTCGAAGGCATCGTCGTCGAGTCGCAGCCGGCCATCGTCTCCGAGGTCACGAGCGACCCGTTCCACGGCATGCAGTTCGTGCTCGAAGGCAGCGACTTCGTCGTCATCGCCAACCCCGACAGCTCGCGGGGCCGCACCTGCCGCGCCCAGTCGCCCAACCGGGCCCGCACCATCAGCTATTTCCAGTTCGCCGCCGTCAGCAACGACATCCTCGTGTCGCGGCCGAGCGGCATCGGCGGCGTGCTGCAGGCCACGGCGGGCACGACCGGCGACGTCTACACGCTCGAGCACTCGGCCGGAGAGCGGAAGCGCCTGCTCGAACGGCGCACCGTCACCAACCGCGGCCCGTTCACGGTGCAAGACATCCACATCTCCGACCAGGAGACCTTCCGGCCGGTGCCGCCGTCGGGGCAGCCCTGGAGCTTCATCAACAAGAAAAAGAAATTCTTTGGCGGCACCAAGCGGCGCACACGCCACAAGCGGCCCGCCGTCGAGTACTTCACGAAGTACCCGACCAACGACCCGAGCATCGACCCCACCAACTCGCGCTTCGCCATCCAGGCGAACCTCAAGATCCTCGACGGCGAGTGGTACGTGCGCGACGGCTTCGGCGGCTTCCCCGGCAACAAGGTCTGGTCCGATCGCCCCGCCGGCCGCGGCGTCGGCGGCGACCTCCTCTACTCGGCCTACGAGACCCGCGACGGACGGGCCCAGGGCGGCGGCGCCGTCGTCCGCTACGGCCTCGTCAAGCGCACCCCCGCCGGCGGCGGACCGCGCGGCCTCTTGCCCATGGCCAAGGGCTTCTGCGCCGACGTCGACGAGCTCGCCCCGGTCAAGCCCGGCGCCACCAGCACCCCGGCGTTTCATTGCTCCGAAGGCATCGTCGAGGCCGGCGTCGTCGCTGGCGTCGACGTCGACCCCCTGCTCGAGGCGGCGTCACAGGGCTTCTTCGACCCCTACGACAACGGCAGCGGCCCCACGCCGATCCTGCCCATCGTCATCGACATCGCCGCCCTCGGCGCGGCCATGGTCGCCGACGCCCCCGGCGACCTCGGCGCCATCCAGTGCTTGAGCGACGACGACTCCCGCTGCCCCGAGACCCGCCGCTTCAAGGGCTCGCTGTGGGTCGGCACCCTGCCGAGCGGCATCCAGGGCAACGGCACGCCGAACCCCAGCACCCGGCCCGGCGGCGGCTTCCCCGACGGCAGCAAGACCCTGCCCTGCCCCCTCGACAGCGCCGGCTCGACGTCGTGCGCGCGGCCGAACGCCGTGGTCTTGACCAACATGGAGAACCTCGCGGTCTTTCACAAAAGCGGCCTGAGCGTCGCCTCGAACCTGCCGATCTACGTGATCGGCAACGTCAACAGCGACACGCCATCGACCCTGCGCAACTCGCGGGTCGCCCTGCTGGCGCCGTCGATCACCGGCCTCGCCCCCGATTTCGACATGTCGACGCTGGCCTGGAGCAAAGGCACGAGCACAACGCCAGCGGCTGCGTCGACGACGTTGGAGTGGAACACCTCGATCTTCACCGCCTGGACCTCGCCCGATCTGCGCTTCCGCGATCCGGGGCGTCACGTGCTGCGGCGCATCCAGTCGGGTCTCGGCATCAACGTCACCGGCTCGATGGTCGCGATGTTCAACCGCGGCGACTACGACAAGGTTCGCGTGTTCAACACCAAGAAGGGCAGCTTCAGCGACCCGCGGCCCGACCCGCTCATCTTTGGCGTGCCGGTGTTCTTCCCCGACGCCGCGAACCCCGAAGAGACCGGCTCGCGGCTGGCAGCGGGCACGCTGCGCTTCCCCGGTGAAGACCTGCGCGACCTGCGGCGGGCCAAGGTCCGTGAGCAGCCGCCGGCGTCACCGCGCTTCTCCATCGATCCCGCGCCCATCGACCGCCGCTGAGCTGGCGCCTTTCGACGGCGCCGGTGCTGCGGGCCGCAGCTGGGCCTCCAGCGCCTGGAGCGCGGCGTCGATCGCCGCCACGTCACGTCGACGACGCAGCCGCTCGACGTCGGCGCGGGCGAGGTCGACGCGCCCGCTGGCCAGGCCCCGCCGGGCCCGTTCGAGCTGCGCATCGCGGCCCCGCGTCGACGACGGATCGAGGGCCACGGCCCGACTGAGCCAGGGCAGCGCCTTTGCAAAGTCGGGCTCGGCGCGGGCCTTTTGCAACAGCTCGTCTTGCGCGGGTCCGAGGTCGAGCTGGCCGGCGGTGACGACGACGATCGGGGGCGGCGGCGGCGGCGCGCGCAACGCCACCAACGCCGCGGCACCACCGAGGCCGACCACGAGCGCTGCACCCACGAGCCAGCGGCGACGTGACCCCTCGGGCGAAGACACAGGAGAAAACGACGACGACCGCGACGACGAACTCGACGACGGGGCGGTGCGCGCCACCCGTGTGGGCGGCCGCGCCGGCCGCGTGGTGGTCAGCGTCGCCAGCCGCAGCGCCGGCGACGACAGCGGCGAATCCAGCGGCGACGGCGAAAACGGTGACGGCGAAAACGTCGGCAACGACGAGGGCGAAAACGTCGGCGGTGAAAACGTCGGCGGCGAAAACGTCGGCGGCGAAAACGTCGGCGGCGCCCGCTGGACGGGGTCGACGAACAGGTCGAGGTCTTCGTTGGTGGCGTCGGGGTCGCCCTCGCCGCTGGCGTGGGTCGAGGGCATCTCGAACGACGAGGCCGGCACAAAGGCGTCTTCGTCGACGGTGTCGCCGCTGGCCACCACCAGGATCTGCGTCGGCACCGGCGCGAACGGGTCGGCGTCCCCATCGACGGCGGCGTCGAGATCGGCGCCGCCCAAAAAGGCGTCGGCGGCGGCAATGAAGCGGTCGAGGTCGCGCCCGAGGGCCAAAACGGCGCGGTGCGGCGGCAGGCCCAGCGAGTCGGCGACCGCGGCGGCTTCGGGGTCCGTCCAGGCGAGGCACCAGACGCCGTCGACGACAGCGACCGGGCACGCACCCAGCTGGCGGCACAGCTCGACGTCATAGGTCCGGGGCCAGGGCGGCACCGGTCCCTTCAGCCAGGCCGACCGCGCCACCGCGATGCCGGTGACCGACGAGGCCGCGCGCAAGGCGACGGCCGGCGCCACGCCGTGGTCGATGAGGACGTCGATGATGTTGCCGGGCCGGGCGATCAGGTCATCGACGACGTCATCGGCGAGGTCGGCGCCGTGCTTGGCGCCGTCGACGTGCGCCGCGCGCCGCGCGGATTCGACGATGGCCCTTCGCATGCTGAAGCAGCTTAGCGGTTTCGCCGGATCGGGGCGGGCCCTCGACGACGACGACGCTGTCCTGCATGACGTTGCCCATGACGCCGCCGCCGACCGAGGTTCGTCCCCTGCAGCTCGGATCGCTGTCGCTGCCGGTGCCCGTGATCCAGGGCGCGCTCTCGGGCTTCTCCGACCTGGCCATGCGGCGGGTGGCCCGGGCCTTTGGCTGCGTCTACGCCGTCAACGAGGTCGTCCTCGACGAAAACGTCGTGCGGCCCGGCAAGCTGCAGCACGAGATCCTGCGCGTGCGCGACGACGACCACCCCGTCGGCGGCCAGCTGCTCGGGGCCACGCCGGCGCTGTTTGCAAAGGCCGCCGCCTTGCTCGTCGAGGCCGGCTACGACGTCGTCGACGTCAACTTCGGCTGCCCGGTCAACAAGGTGCTCGGGCGTTGCCGCGGCGGCTACCTGCTGTCGGAGCCGCGCACAGCAAAAGAGATCCTGGCGCAGGTGCGCGACGCCGTGCCGCCCGGCGTGCCGCTCAC
>JBKJNL010000282.1:0-5779 GCA_046593615.1 Myxococcota bacterium
GCCCGCGAGATCGTCATGTACCTGCGCGACCGGCCCGAGCCGCTGTCGTTTGCTGGTGCTGCTGCCGGCTCAGGCACGACGGCTGTCGCGCGCAAAGCCTCGCTCGGCAGCGTGCCCGACATGTCGTTCGCCGGCCCCGGCGTGCGCTTCGACGACGTCGTCGCCGGCTCGGGCGCCGCCGCCGCCGGGCTCGGGAAGGGCGACGTGCTGGTGCGCTTCGACAACGCCGCGGTCACCGACCTCAAGAGCTACAGCGCGCTCTTGAAGCAGAGGCAGCCCGGCGATCGCGTCAAGGTCGTCGTGCTGCGCGCCGGCAAAGAGGTCGCCGTCGACGTCGTCCTCGGCGCCCGCTGAGCCTCAACCGAAGTGGTGGGCCGACAAACGCAGGCCGACCACGGTGCCGTTGTAGGCGATGACGGCGCGGTCTTCTCCGGCGGCGCCGGCGATGACCATCAGCGGCAAGAGGTGCTCTTCGCGCGGGTGGGCCATGCGGGCCGCGGGGGCGTGCGACCAGCCCAACAGGCGCCGGTCGCGCTCGGCGGGCAGAAGCGTCGTCGTCTCGCGCAGCCAGGCGTCAAAGGCTTCGGCGGCCGGCGCCGAGCGTGAGCCAAAGGCGCGCAGGTTGTGAAACGTCATGCCGCTGCCGACGATGAACACGCCCTCGTCGCGCAGCGGCGCGAGCGCACGGCCCATGGCGAGGTGGGCCGCGGGATCGAGGCCGCGCACCAGCGACAGCTGCACCACCGGGATGTCGGCGTCGGGATACGTGACCTTCAACGGCACAAAGGTGCCGTGGTCGTAGCCGCGCTCGGGGTCGGCGGCGGTCTTGAAGCCGGCGCCCTCGAGCAGCGCGCGCACGCGGGCGGCCAGGGCCGGGTCGCCGGGAGCGGGCCAGGTCAGCTGGTACGACGCCGGCGGAAAGCCGTAGTAGTCAAAGAGCAGCGGCGGCGCCGTCGACGTCGTCACCGTCGGCACGTCCTCTTCCCAGTGGGCGGAGACGACGAGGATCGCTCTGGGCTTCTGCTGCGGGACATCCTTGACGGTGCGCAGGTAGGCCGCGAGCGCATCGAGCTCGTGTTGCGCGCCGAAGCCGACATCGACGAAGGGCCAGGGGCCCCCGCCGTGGGGCAGGAACACCACGGGCAGCCGTTTCGACGGCGACGACGTCTGCTTGCCGCCGGGCGAGACCGAAGCACCGGCGGCGACCGCGCCCGAGAGGGCGACGCCGGCGGCGAGCACCTGGCGGCGCGACAGGCTGGTGGGGCTCGTGGGGCTCGCCGGGCTCGTGACCACAGCGGTGTCGTCGGGGCGGCTCATGGTGGGCTCCTGTGGGGCGGACCCTGCGGTCCCTGGCAATGACCAGATGATGGGCACCATGAGGGGCCGGCACCAGCGCCGCCCTGGGTTCTCTGTGTTGCAGATTTGCAACAATCACGACCGCGACGCCGCCGTGGTGCGTGGATCGCAACAACGATCATTGCAGCCGTTCAAAAGGTGAAGACTTCGATCTGTTGCTCGCGGCCCTTGACCGAGATGGTGCCGAAGGGCTTCACGTCGACGACGCCGAGTGCTGCGCCGCCGATGCTGGCCAGGGCGCCGGCGTCGATGACGTCTTTGCTGAGCAGCACCTCGACGCCGTGATCCTTGGTGGCGCTCTCGAGGCGGGCCGCGAGGTTCACGACGTCGCCGATGATTGTGTACTGGGCGTGGTCAAGCGTGCCGACGTTGCCGGCAACGGCGCTGCCGTAGTGGACGCCGACGCCCATCTTCAACGGTGCGAGGCCGCCGTCGACGCGCCGCGCGTTGTGCTTGTGCAGGGCCAGCTGCATGTCGCGCGCGGCCAGCATGGCGCGGCGGGCGTCATCGCCCTTGCTGCGCGGCGCACCGAACACGGCCATGATGCCGTCGCCGATGTATTTGTCGACGACGCCCCCGTGGCGCGTGATGACCGCGACCATCTCTTCCAGATAGGCGTTCAGCTGGGTCACGAGCTGCTCGGGAGCGAGCCGCTCGCTGTAGGTCGTGAAGCCGCGCAGATCCGAGAACAACACCGCCACCGTCTGGCGTGAGCCGCCCATGACGATCTCGTCGACGGCGAGGGCGTCTTCGGCGACCTCGCGGCCGACGTAGGCGCCGAAGCGCTCGCGGGCCCGCTCGGCCTCGATGGCCTTTTCCGCCGACCGCGCCGCGAGGTCGAGGGTGCGCGAGGCCACCAGCACGGCGATGATGCCCGCGCTGCCGATCTGCAGGGCGTAGAAGACGACCTCGCCGGTGCCCCACTCGATGCGCGATCCCCAGCGGGCGACGTCGACGAAGCACAAGATGCCAAAGGCAATCATGTTCGTCAGGCCCACGCCCACCGCGTAGCCGCGGTGCAGGCGCAGTCCGGCGGCGACGTTGACGAGGATGCCGGTGGCGACGAACGGCGTCATCAAGATGCCCCGGTAGGCGGGCTCGGGCCACAGCGCGACGGGAAACGTCGCGGTGACGAAGAGACCCACGTCGATGCTCGAGAAGATGAGCTGCCAGCGGCCGAGCTGGGGCGGGCGAGCCACCAGGTAGAAGATCGAGATGCCGATGGCGACGAGCTGGGCCACAAAGATGGTCGTGTCTTTGGCCTCGATCGCCAGGATCTCGCCGCCGTAGAGCACGACCTGGCGCAGCGCGAACATCGCGCAGATGACAATGCGGGCCTGGGCCAGGCCGCGCTCGTTCTTGATGGCGGTGTTCGTGAGCGCGTCATCGACGATGGCCATCGCCCGGGTGGCAAACTGCTCGGCCGAGCCGACGCGGCTGGCGGTCAACGGCGAAGCGGGCGTCATACCCGCGTGAACGCGAACAGCTGCGCTCCGTGGGCGGCGACGTCGAGGAACAGGCCCTTGCTGTGCAGGTCGTCGCCCTCGCGCTCCCAGCGCTCGGGCGAGAGACGATCCTGCAAGGTCCACTTGCCCCCGGCGAGGCCGCGGGCCGAGAGCTTCACCCAGCACTGGCTCTGGTGCGGTGCGTGGTTGACGACGACGATGTCGAAGCCGTCGGAGGGGCCATCGGCCCCGTCGGCAGCCCTTTCATCGCCGGCCCTTTCGTCGGTGGCCCTTCCGTCAGGCGCACGCTGCCATTGCAGGATCGTGAACGCGTTGTGGGTCGGGTTGCCCTCCCAACCCGGCAGCACGTCGAGCACCTGGCAGGCGCCGTGGCCGACGCGGCTCGGCAGCAGGGCCTCGAACAGGCCGGCGTACATGGCTTCGACGTCGTTGTCTTTTTCTTCGATGGCTGTGCGATTCAATTGGATTCTGGCGAAGCGACGTCGACCCTCCAACTGACCATCATGCAAGAAGCGCAGACCGGGCAACGACAAAGTCAGCAGCGCCGCGGCCTTGTGGGCCTGGAGCGGCAACCGGCCGTTGACGCGGGGCTCGTCGTGGTTTTCCAGGAAATGGGCCCGGCGGGCGTTCTTTGGGCCGAGGCCGCGCAGGTGGCCGGCAACGCCCCAGTCGCCCTGCATGACAAGATCGTAAAGCCGCTTGTCATAGGCGTAATCAAATCCGAGGTTGCACAGGCGATCTTCCAGATCCCAATAGGCCTCGGCCAAAAACAAGAAGCCGGGGTGCTTGTGCTTGATGGCGCCAATGGCTGTGCTCCAGAACTCGTCGGTGCAGGGCTCGATGGGTGCGCCTTTTGCGTCCATGGCCGGAACGTGGGCCCACGTCTTTGCAAAGACGTCGTTCAACAGGAGCATGGCCATGTCGCAGCGCACGCCGTCGCAGCGAGCCGCGATCTTGTCGATGAGCTCGACCATCGCGTCGCGCGTCTCACGTCGTCGGTAGTCGATTTGCAGCGTGTCGGTCCAACCGGCGAAGTAGGGGTCTTTGCCGTGGGCGATGAAGCGGTCGCCGTGAGCGCCGCGCACCTTGATGGCCTCGGGGATCGGCGTCGGCGAGCCGACGTAATGGTGGGGCTTCTCCATGGCCCACTTGTGGTCGAGGCCGGTGTGGTTCGGCACCAGGTCGAGGATGAGCTTGATGCCCCGCTCGGCCATCCGCCCGCGCAAGGCCTTGAGGGCGTCGTCGCCACCGATGGAGGGTGGCACCGCATAGGCGGAGACCGCGTAGGGCGAGCCGCCGACGTCGGCGTCGGTCCAGCCCGGCAGGGCGTCGTCGTAGGCGCGCCGCAGCTCGGGGTGGTTCAGGGCTTCGTGCTTCGACTTGCCCCCCGTGGGCCACATGCCCATCAGCCAGATGTGGGTGAAGCCGCGCCGGGCCCAGGTGTCGAGCTCGTCTTCCGGCACGCCCCACAGGTCGATCTCGCGGCCCTTCCTGGTCGACAGCCCGTGCAACCACTGCCGCGTATAGATCTCGTAGAGCAGGGGTGACGACGTCGACGAAGCAGCCATGCGCGCAAGCTAGCCCCCGCGCCCCGGGTTTCGTCAACGGCCGGCGGCGCTGTTGGCCGCTGACAGCGTGCAACCCAGACAAGCGCAAACGAGACGAACACGTCGCTTGTGCCCTTGCCGTTGCCCGCTGCGCCACGCAAACCGGTGAGATGGTGAACAAGCTCTGGCTGTCTTTGCTGATCGTGGCTGCGGCGCTCTCGTGTCGGTCGACGCCGTCGGAGACACAGTCGTCGGCGATGGCCATGCAGTCGAACACCAGCGAGCTGCTCGGCCCGCGCGACAAGGCCCGGCGGCTGCTCGAAGAAGGCATCGCCGGCGCCAACGTCGCCGTCGTGCGCGACCTGCTGGCCCCCACCTACCGACAGCACAACCCGCGCCTGAAAGATGGCCCCGAGGGGCTCATCGGCTACGTCGAGTGGTTGGCGACCGCGCCGGCATCGGAGCGGCCGGCGATCAAGGTGCGGCGGGCCTTTGTCGACCACGAGTTCGTGTTTCTGCACAGCGAGTACATCCGGCACGGGACGCGCGTCGCCGCCTTTGATGTCTTTCGCGTCGAGAACCGCAAGCTCGCCGAGCACTGGGATGCGGGCCAACCGATCCCCGAGAAGTCCGTCGGCGACAACGACATGCTCGACGGCCCCGACGTTCCTGCCGACCTCATCCGCACCCGCGCCAACAAGCGCCTCGTGCGCCGCTTCGCGCAGGAGGTGATGGTCAAGGGCAAGCTGAGGAACCTCGCGAAGCTCGTCAGCGAGGACTACGTGCAACACAACCCGCAAGCCAAAGACGGCCTTGACGACCTGCGCGCCACGCGCACGGGTTTGAAGGGCGCCACCGTCGAGATCAAGCGCGTCCTCGGCGAGGGCAACTTCGTGCTCGTGCACAGCAAGCGCACCGTCGACGGCGAGGCCTTTGCCGTGTTCGACCTGTTTCGCGTCGACGGCGGCAAGATCGTCGAGCACTGGGACGTCATCGAAGCCGTCGCCGCCCACAGCGAGAACGACAACGGCATGTTCTGAGGGCGCTCAGCCCGGCGTCGCGGCCAACCGGTCGCGGGCGGCGCCGACGATGAGCAGCGTCAGGCAGCAGCCGCCGGCGAGCAGCAGGTTGGCCGAGGCTTCGGCGCTGCCCTGGGCCAGGGCCGTCAGCGGGTCGTCGATGCGGCCAATCGCGTCGGCGACGGCGCGTTGCCCCAGGCTCTGGCCGATCTCGCCGATGGCCAACAGCGCCAGCGCCCACGGCGTCGACGATGACGAGCGGCCGCTCGCGCGCAGGGCGAGGGCGATGGCAAAGACGACGACGACGACGGCGCCGGTGATGCCGGCTTCCTGGATGAGCTGCATGGGACCTCGGGGTGTCCCCGAACCACTCGGGGTGAGGGAACGACAC
>JBKJNL010000799.1:0-7320 GCA_046593615.1 Myxococcota bacterium
TCCGCTGGAACACCTGCGCGCGGTCTGCGACCGGCAAGTGGCTCAAGCGCCCCATTGCGCCAAAGAACGGCGGTGCATGCTCGATGAGCTGCAGCGCGGCCTTGAGGTCGTCCTGCACGTGCGCGGGCTGGGCGAAGATCTCTTCGTCGATGCGCAGCGGCACGTCGACCGCGAGCCCGGCGGGGAACGCGCCGTGCGCGGGATAGAGCGCGTCGACGATGGCCGTGACGACGACGAATTCCTTGTTCGACAGGGCGATCGGGCGGTCGCCGGTCACGTCGTAGCCGCCGCCGAGCCAGGCCAGCAGGCCGCCGCCGCCGAGCAGCGTCGTGCCGGTGACACCCACCGTGAGCAGCCGCCGTCGCGTGGTGGCCATCATGGAAGCCTCAGCAAGAAGAGCCCGGGCGCGTCGACGTTGTCCATGCGCGCGAACCCGTCGCCGTCGACGAGAAAGGCCTGGCCGTCGTCGCCGGTGTCCCACAGCGATCCGCGCAGGGGCGCGCTGACGGCGCCGCGCACGCCGGCTCCGATGGCGCGGCCGGCGAGAGCGTACTTGTCCCAGGCCTCGGCCTCGCTGAGCACGCCGATGTCGTCGGCGTCGACGTCACCGGGTGCGTCTTGGCCCGAGTATCCGCCCCACGGTTCGTTCCAGACGTCGTGGCCGCTGTGAAAGGTCGGCACCGCGAGCAACTCGGCCCCGCGCTCGTGCATCTCTTCATAGGCCGCGGGGAACCACGAGTCGGCGCACACCAGCACGCCGAGGCGGCCGGCAGGCGTGTCGACGACGGCGATGTCTGCAACGTCGGCGTCGTTGACGAACCCTTGTTCATCGCTGGTGGTGAAGTTCTTCTTCGACAGCGCCATCGCCTCTCCGTCGCTGCCGTAGACGACGGACACGTTCTGCAGGGCCTCGCCCGGCGTGACGACAAGGGCGCCGGCCGAGAGCTGCGGTGCCGGCAGGATGATCGAGCCGGCCACGAGCGTCACGTCGAAGTCGTCGGCGAGGCCGCCCATGACGTCGTGGTAGACGGCGGCCATGCGGGCGCCCTTCTCGGTGAACGCGGCATAGGCATCGCCGTCGTCGACGGCGGCCGTCCATGAGGTGACGAGGAAGCCGGGCAGGTGACCGATCGCGAGGTCGGTCATGGCGTCGCCGAGAGCGGGCTTCTCGAACACGCCGGCGCCTTCGTCGACGGCGACGAGCCAGGTGCCGAGGTACTCGGGCAGCACCACGATGGTCTGCTCGTTCAGCAGCCCGCGATCAGCAGCGTCGTCGAACAGCGATCGCAGGCGGGCCTCGAAGCGCGCCGGCGTCGCGTAGTCGGCGGCCTGCATGAACGCCTGCATCGACAACAGGCGTGCGCCGTCGCCGTCGCCGCGCTCGCCGACCACGACGTCGGGAACCGCGGCGGGCTCGGGGACGGGGGCACAGGCCGCCCCTCCGGCACCGCCCACCGAAAGGCCGATCACCAGCGCAAACAGGCGAGCCGGAGCGTTTGACATGGGTCCATCATTTCAGAATGACCATTCTGGTCAAGGCGAATTGTCGCTGTGCAACGGGCTGATCGAGCGACCAAGCTTCGCCGGTTGCGCAAGCGGTCCCGCTGCGGTCAACAAACGCATGACCAGCGCGCACGACTTCTCGCTCACGACGATCGATGGCCAGCAGAAGAACCTCGCCGACTACCGGGGCAAGGTGTTGCTCGTCGTCAACGTCGCCTCCCGCTGCGGCTACACGCCGCAATACAAGGGCCTCGAAGAGCTGCACAAGAAGCTCGGCGACAAGGGCCTCGTCGTCGTCGGCGTCCCCTGCAACCAGTTCGGTGCGCAGGAGCCCGGCACCGACGCCGAAATCCACCAGTTCTGCACGGCGAAGTACGACGTCACGTTCGACATGTTCGCCAAGGTCGACGTCAACGGGGCCGGCGCCGCGCCGTTGTTCTCGTGGCTGACCACAGAGGGGCAGGGCCCCATCAAATGGAACTTCGCCAAGTTCATCGTCGGTCGTGACGGGCGCTTCGTGCGTCGCTTCGACTCCGCCGTCGCCCCGGACTCGCAAGAGCTGGCGACGGCCCTCGACGCTGCGCTCGCCTGAGGCACCTGCCGGCTGCTGAAGCCGGCGCGCCAACGCTCTGCGTCGCCGTGCTGCTGCGTTCGTTCCGCCCTTGTTTCAACTGCCCTGCTGCCGTGGCGGTTGGCTGGCGGGGGCGTTTCGGGGTATCGGGGGCCCCTTTGTGGAGGTCGCCATGCGTCTGATCGTCGCCAGCTGGTCCGTGCTCACCGTCGTCGTCACCTTCACGGGCGCCTGCGCCACCACCTACGACGAAAAGCTTGGCAGCAAGCTCGAGAAGAGCGCCTCAGCCGAAGAGTCGGAAAAGTCCGTCGCCCTCGTCGCCGACGGTGACGCGCTGTGGAAGGAGCGTTTCGACGAGGGCAAGCTCAAGCAGGCCCTCGCACGCTGGGAAGAGGCCGTGAAGCTCGCGCCGTCGGCGGAGCTGGCCACCCGCCTGGCCCGCGGCCACTACCTGCTCGGCGACGGCCACTACGCCCTCGCCGACAACGTGGAAGCCCGCGACAGCGAGTACCAGCTGGGTCTCGACTGGGCGAACGAGGCCCTGAAGCTCGCGGCCCCCGAGTACGCGGCGGCAAAGGCGGCCGGCAAGAAGCACCCCGAGGCCATCAAGCTCGCCGGCACCGAAGCCATCGCTCCGATGTATTGGTATTCCGCCAATCTTGGCAAATGGGCAGCCAGCAAAGGCTTCGCGACCCGCCTCAAATACAAGGACGATCTCAAGGCCACCATGGACCAGGTGCAGGGCCTCGAGAGCAAAGACGCCCCCTTCTTCTACGGCGCCACCGCCCGCTACTTCGGTGGCTACGAGGCGGCCACCGCGGGCATCGCCGGCGGCTCGCTCGACAAGTCAAAAGAGAATTTTGAAAGGGCGATCCAGATCGCGCCGCAATACCTTGGAACGAAGGTGCTTTTCGCCGATTTCCTGTGCCCCAAGCTGCAAAAGGACACCGACGGCGACGGCGTGGCCGACGGCAAGAAGCTGTTTCAGACCCTGCTGAACGACGTCATCGCCGCGGATCCCGCGGCCGACCCCGAGATCGAGCCCGAGAACCGCCTCGAGCAGCAAAAGGCCAAGAAGCTGCTGGCCAAGCTCGACGAGCTCTTCTGAGCGCGTTGCAGCGCGCCGTCTGGACGGGAAGCCGGCCAGCGAACAACCGCGGTCGCTGGATCGTCACAGTCGCTTGAACCGCCGGCCCCCTCTCTCCGCTCTCCCACCGACCGAGGTCACCATGCGTTTGTTCGCCGCCGCCGCGCCCCTGCTGGGCGTCCTGCTGGGAGCCCTGCCGCTCGCCGCCGAAGAGCCCATCGTCGTCAAGCTGGCCACCGTCGCCCCCGACGGCTCGCCGTGGGCGCAGGCTCTGCAAGAGTACAAAAAGATCGCCGAGGCCGGCGCGCCCGGCAAGCTCAAGGTGAAGCTCTTCCTCGGCGGCGCGCTCGGCGACGAGAACGAGAGCGTGCTGGCCTGCAAGCGCGGCCAAATCCAGGCCGTCGGCGCCTCGACCGGCGCGCTGGCGTCGCAGGTGCCCGAGCTCAACGTCCTCGAGATGCCGTACCTCTTCAAGAGCTTCGCCGAGGCCGACAACATCCTCGACAACGTTGTTCGCAAGGACATCGAGAAGCACGCCGACGACCGCGGCCTGCACTTCGGCTTCTGGAGCGAGAACGGCTACCGCAACTTCGGTGGGTCATTTCCCGTCAAGACGCCCGCTGATTTGAAGGGCAAGAAAATGCGCTCGCAGGAAAGCGCCGTCCACCTGGCCATGTACCGGGCCCTGGGCGCATCACCGGTGCCGATCCCGACGACCGAAGCACTGCATGCGCTGCAGACGGGGACGGTCGACGGCTACGACCAATCCCTGCTGTATACGTTTGCGGCGTCGTGGCACACGGCGACCAAGTACATCACGCTCTCCGAGCACATCTACCAGCCCGCGGCCATCGTCTTTCACAAGCCCTCGTGGGACGCCTGGCCCAAGGACGTCAAGGAAGCGCTCGACAAGGCCGGCCTCGCCGTCGAAAAGAAGCTGCGCGCCGACGTGCGGGCCATGAACCCGATCCTCATCGAAGGCCTCAAAGAGTCGGGCGTGCAGGTCACCGTCCTCGACGCCGCCCAGCGCGCCGCCTTTGAAGCCGTCGGCGTCAAGGCCCGCGCCGACGCCCTCGCAAAGATGTCGGCCAGCGAGAAAGCCCTCTACGCCAAGATCGACGCCGCGCTGAAAAAGAAGTGAACCAGTGACGACGACGACGACGACGACGGGTCCGCGCTGGTCCCTGAAGCTGGCCGAGATCGAGAGGCGCTTCGTCTCGATCGCCATGGGCGTGATGGGGCTCGTGGTCTTCCTCGACGTCGCCCACCGGGTCACCGCCACGCGCGGTGGCCTGTCGCAGCGCCTGTTCGGTGACAGCACCAGCGGTGTGGTCGTCGGTGGCGTCGTCTTTGCCGCGGTCTGGGTCGTCGCCGTGCGCGGCGCCCTGGCCATGCGCGCCGAGGCCGACGGCACAGGTCCAGGGGGCATCAAGGCCTGGGTCAAGGCCGTCGTCATCGTCGCCGTCGGCGTGCTGGCCCTGCAGCTGTTCGTCGTCGTGCTGCCCAATGGTCTGGTGTGGTCAAAGACGCTGGGGCTGATCTTGATGCTGTGGGTGGGCCTCATCGGCGCCAGCCTGGCCACCCACGAGCGCCGTCATCTGGCCCTCGACCTCGGCGCCAAGCTGTGGCCCAAGAAGATCCTCCCCATTGTGCAGGGCGTCGGCAACGTCGTCACCGCGCTGTTCTGCGCGATCCTCGCGGTGCTCGCCGTCGTCAGCATCCGCGCCCACCTCGGCGACTGGCACGACACCGACGGCGCTGGCGGCATCTATCCCGACCTGCCGATCCCCAAGTGGATCGCGTTCCTCGTGATGCCGCTCGGCTTCGGCTTGATGGCCGCGCGATTCACGCTGCAAGCCATCGAGAGCTTCCGCGGCAGGATCGAAGAGGACGACGTCATGCACATGATCGGCATCGAAGCCGACCCAGCCGCGCAGCAAGCCACCGGCGATGAAGCGGTGAAGCCGTGAGCGCCGCCGTCGTCGTCGTCCTCGTCGCCGTCGTCATCCTGGTGTTGCTGGGCGCCCGCCTGTTCGTCGTCGTCGGCGCCGCGACCATGCTGTGCTTCGTGCTCATCCTTGGCGAGGGCTCTGACGTCGAGCTGCTCGTGCGCATCATCAACAAGGTCGAAGGCCTCACGACCAAGCACGTGTTCCTGTCGATCCCGTTGTTCGTCGCCACCGGCACGGTGATGACCCGCGGCGGCATGGCCCGCCGCCTGGTGGCCATCGCGCGGGCCTTTGTCGGCTGGTTGCCGGGCGGCCTCGCCGTCGCCGCCGTCGTCGCCAGCATCATCTTTGCGGCCATCAGCGGCAGCTCGCCGGTGACGCTGGTCGCCGTCGGCACCATCCTCTTTCCGGCGCTGGTCGAGCACAAATATCCCGAGAAAGCGGCCATGGGCCTGCTGATGACGGCCGGCTCGCTCGGGTGCCTGGTGCCGCCGTCGGTGGCGATGCTCATCTACGCCATCAGCGTCTCGGGGCAGGCCGCCGTCGACCCCACCGACCTGTTCATCGCCGGCCTCGTGCCGGCGCTCGGCATCTCGGCGTTGCTGGCCGGCTACGCCATCGTCGTCGGCCTGAAATATCCCGAGTCGCGCGAGCCCTTCTCGATGGCCAACGTGGTGACGTCGTTGAAGCAGGGCGCGTTCGCCCTGGCCCTGCCGGTCATCATCCTGGTCGGCATCTACACGCAGTTCACGCCCACCGAAGCCGGCGCCGTCGCCCTCGTCTACTCCGTCGTCGTCTGCGTGTTCGTGCACCGCGAGCTGACGATGTCGGCGCTGCTCGATGCCTTGCACGAGAGCGCGATCTTGATGGGCAGCCTGCTGCTCATCGTGGTGTTGGCATTCGGCCTGAACGACTTCCTTGCCGAGGTCGAAGCCGCCGAGCACATGGGCGAGTGGCTGCGCTCGGCGGGCCTGTCGCCGTTCATGTTCTTCATCGTCGTCAACATCGCGCTGGTCTTCATCGGCGCGCTGATGGACAGCGTGAGCGCCACCCTGGTGTTCGCGCCGCTGCTCGCGCCCATCGCGATGAACGTCTACGGCATCGACCCCATCCACTTCGGCGTCGTCTTCGTCGTCAACATGGAGATCGGTTACCTGATGCCGCCGGTGGCGACGAACCTCATTGTCGGCGCGGCGATCTTCCGCCGTCCGTTCGCCGACGTCGCGCGCTCGGTGTTGCCGACGCTGGGGATTGTCTGCGTGGCGCTGGTGGGGCTCATCGTCATGCCCACCTTCAGCAAGGGCATCCTCAACGCGCGCGCCGGCCTGCAGGTGTGGGAGCCGTTCCCCTGGGATGGCAAGCGCGTGGTGCAGAAGCCGTCGCACGAGCCGCAGCCGCACCCTGTTGGCGACGTCGGCGTCGACGACACCGTCATCGACGCTGGCCCGAAAAAGGCGCCGACCCTCGACGAGCTGATGAGGCGCGCCAAACAGCCGGCCGGAGACGCCGGGGTCGACGCCAGCGGCGCCGACGAAGCGCCGAAAAAGAAGGCGCCGACGCTCAACGACCTGATGCAGCGGGCCGCTGCCCAGCGAGCCCAGGACGCCGGCCCGCCAGCCGTCGACGCTGCGCCCTGACCGCCCTTCTCTGACGGCTCAGGCCGCGTCGACGACCGCGGCGGTGACGAGCATCTCGTTGACGTGGAAGTCGCCGGGTTCGGCGACGCTGGCGACGGCGAGGGCTTCGTTGGCGCCCATCAAGACCACCAGGGCGCGCTCGCTGTCGCGCGAGTGCGGTGTGTCGAGCACCAGGCGCGTGGCGCGCTGCACGGCGCCCCGCAGCCGGGCGATCTCACCCTGGTCGTCGTCGTCGTCGCTGGCGGGGGCTTCGAGCAACGAGGCCGCGCCGAGGAACCCGCAGGCAACGAGGGCCGTGGCCGCCGAGCCGCGCACCACCTGACGGGCCAGGCGACGGAGCAACACGCGGGTGGCATCGATGTTTCGCTTCATGCTTGGGAAACGCGACGTGCGCCCCGGCCATTCCGTCTCACATCCAGGGGCCGTCGGCCGACGGATGCGCGACCTGGCGGCGCTGCTACCATTCCGTTCGTGATGCTCGCTGCACTTGCCCTGGTCGCTTCGATGGTGGTCCCGCCCATGACCGAGGCCGAGCTGCGCCGGCAGGCCGACGTCGTCGTCGACGGCCGCGTG
>JBKJNL010000904.1:0-4721 GCA_046593615.1 Myxococcota bacterium
GGCCACGGTGCGGTTCTCGACGGGCGCGAGGAACGTGCCCTCGACCCAGGCGTTGAACGAGCCCATGCCCGGGCCCTCGATTTTCAGATCTGGTGTGGCCCGGCCATGGGCTCGTTCAACGCCTGGGTCGAGGGCACGTTCCTCGCGCCCGTCGAGAACCGCACCGTGGCCCAGATCGGCTGGAACCTCCTCGAAGGCGCCGCCGTCGTCACCCGCGCCCAACAGCTCCGTTCGATGGGCGCCCCCGTGCCCGATGACGCCTTCTTTTTTCGCCCCCGCGCGCTCGAGGCTTGAACTGACATGTCCGAAAACAAGAACGTCAAGATCAACGGCAAGCAGCCCCCGCAGTCCGAGCCCATCGCCATCGTCGGCCTCGGCGGCTTGTTCCCCGGCTCCGTCGACGTCGCCGCCTTCTGGAACCACGTGCTGCGCGGCACCGACCTCATCACCGACGTGCCCAAAGACTCGCACTGGTCGGTCGACGACTACTTCGCCAAAGACGCCAACAGCCGCCCGGCGAGCGCGCCCGACAAGACCTACGCCCGGCGCGGCGCGTTCTTGCCCAAGGTGCCCTTCGAGACGTTGAAGGAAGGCATCCCGCCGTCGCTGCTGCCGTCGACGGACACCGCACAGCTGCTCGCGCTGCTGGTCGCGCGCACCACGCTGGAAGACTGCTTCGGCGGCCCGCTCGACGGCGTCGATCGCTCACGCGTGTCGTGCATCCTCGGCGTGACCTCGGGGCAGGAATTGTTCGGCCAGATGGCCCAGCGCCTGGCGTGGCCGCAGTGGATCGCCGGCATGCGCGCCGCCGGCATCGACGAAGGCGCCGCCAAGCACGCCGCCGACGAGATCGCCAAGTGCTTCACGCCGTGGAGCGAGGCCTCGTTCCCCGGGCTGCTGGGCAACGTCGTTGCCGGCCGCATCGCCAACCGCCTGGACCTCGGCGGCAGCAACGCCGTCACCGACGCCGCCTGCGCCAGCTCGTTCGCCGCCATCTCGATGGGCGTCGACGAGCTCCTGCTCGGGCGCGCCGACGTCGTGCTCACCGGCGGCGTCGATACGCTCAACGACATCTTCATGTACATGTGCTTCACCAAAACCCCGGCGCTTTCGGAGTCCGGTGAATGCCGCCCGTTCGACGCCGCTGCCGACGGGACGCTGTTGGGTGAAGGCCTCGGCATGATCGCGCTCAAACGATTGAGCGATGCCGAGCGCGACGGCAACCCCATCTATGCGCTCATCAAGGGCGTCGGCACCTCGTCCGACGGCCGCAGCAAGAGCGTCTACGCCCCCGTCAGCGAAGGCCAGGCCCGCGCCCTGCGCCGCGCCTATGAGGTCGCCGGCTACGCGCCGACGACGGTGGAGCTCGTCGAAGCCCACGGCACCGGCACCAAAGCCGGCGACGTCGCCGAGCTCGGCGGCTTGAAGCTGTGCTTCGATGATCCCTGCTGGGAAGAGCAGGGGTGGAAAAAATCGGAGCGCCAGTCCGTGGCCCTCGGAACGGTGAAGAGCCAGATCGGCCACACCAAGTCCGCCGCCGGCGCCGCCGGCATCATCAAGGCGGCCCTCGCGCTGCACGAAAAAGTCCTGCCGCCGACCATCAAGGTGACGACGCCGAACCCCGCCGCGAAGCTCGAGTCGAGCCCGTTCTACTTGAACAGCGAAGCCCGCCCCTGGGTGCGCGGCAGCGGCCACCCTCGTCGTGCGGGCGTCAGCTCGTTCGGCTTCGGCGGCAGCAACTGGCACGTGACCCTCGAGGAGTACACGGGCCAACACCAACCCGCGCGCCTCGCCCGCCGCGACGTCGAAGTCATCGCGCTGTCGGCGCAATCGGTGCCGGAGCTGCAGAAGCTCGCCGCGACCCTCGGCACCGCCGAAGTCCTCGCCCACGACCTCGGCGCGTTCGCCGCGCGCACCAACCAGACATTCTCGCCCGCCGCTCCCGCGCGCGCGGCTTTTGTGGCGACGTCGATCGACGACGCCAAAGCCAAGCTGTCGATGATCGCCCACGGCAAATCCGGCCCCGGCGTGTTCGTCGGCGCCGGCGCCGTCGACGGCAAAGTCGCGTTCGTGTTCCCCGGCCAGGGCTCGCAAAAGGTCGGCATGGGCAAGGAGCTGGCGCTCGCGTTCGACGCCGCCCGCGCCGTGTTCGACCGCGCCTCTGATGTGCTGCCGAACGTCGTCAAAGCCATCCTGCCGCCGCCGGCGTTCAGCGACGACGTCAAAGCGAGCCAGCAGGAATTCCTCACCCGCACCGAGAACGCGCAGCCCGCCCTCGGCATCGCCAGCCTGGCCACGTTGCGCGTGCTCGAGCAGCTCGGCGTGCGCGCCGACCTCGCCGCCGGCCACTCGTTTGGCGAGCTCTCTGCGCTGTGCGCGGCCGGCTCGTTCGACGAGGCCACGCTGTTGCGCGTGGCCAAGAAGCGCGGCGAGCTCATGAAGAACGCGTCGTCGGTGCCCGGCGCCATGGCCGCGGTGCTCGGCGACACGTCGAAGCTGTCGGCGTTGCTGGCGCCGTTTTCGGGCCGCGTCGTCGTCGCCAACGACAACTCGCCGGAGCAGGCCGTCATCTCCGGCGAAGCCGCCGCCGTCGACGAAGCCGTCGTTGCCTGCGAGCGCGCTGGCCTCAAGGTCAAGAAGCTCGCGGTCTCGACCGCGTTCCACTCGCCGCTCGTCGAAGCTGCCTGCGCGCCGCTGAAGGAATTCCTCGACGGCGTCGACGTCAAAGCGCCGTCGTTCCCGGTGTTCGCCAACACCACCGCGCAGGCCCACGAGCCATCGGCCATTCGCGCCCAGCTCGCCGAGCAGGTGCGGGCCACGGTGCGCTTCGTCGACGAGATCAAGGCCATGCACCAGGCCGGCGCCCGCGTCTTTGTCGAGGTCGGTCCGGGCGGTGTGCTCACCGGGCTCGTGTCGCGCATCTTGTCCGGGCCCCAGCACGCCGACGTCGTCGCCGTAGCCACCGACGGCGCCAAATCGCTGCCGGCGTTCTTCACGGCGCTGGCCCGCCTGTGCGCCGCCGGCGTCGCCGTCGACCTGTCGAAGCTGCCGGCGTCGAAGCCACTGCCGGCCCCGCTCTCGCCGAGCAAGAGCGCGGTCATGATCAACGGCGCCAACGTCGGCCGCCCTGCGCGTCCGGCGCCGGCCGCTCCGCGCGCCATCGCCCCGGTCGCGCCCCCGATGGCCGTGCCGTCATCGGGGTCAGCATCAGCGTCGACGTCGTCGCCCTCCGCGCCGCTCGCTGCGGCGCACACTCCTGTCGTTTCTTCGCTTTCTTTGCTTCCGCAAACGCCGAAGCGTGCCGAGGTTGCCCCTGTGACGACGACCAAGCCTGCCGCTGCTCCTTCTGCTGCCTGGCTGACCGTGTTCCAGGAGGGCCAGCGACAGACGATGGAGGCGCACCTCGCGTTCCAGAAGTCGCTCGGTGATGCCCACGACGCCTACCTCAAGACCTTTGAGTCGACGTCGCAGGCGTTGATCGGGGTGCTGGCGGGGCGCGCGGGTGCTCCCACCGGCGACGTCGTCACATCTGCGCCCGTGCGGCAGCTGGTGGCGGCGCCGTTGGTGGCTGCGCCGGTCATGTCTGCGCCGGTCCTGCGCGTCGCGCTCCCGGTGGTCGCCGTGGCCCCCGTCGTCGTCGCCGCGGCGCCCATCGCTCGCATCGCACCGGTCATCGCTGCGCCAGCGCAGGATGCCCGCGCGCTGCTGTTCGCCGTCGTCGCCGAGAAAACCGGCTACCCCGTCGAGGCCCTCGACGACGCCATGGGGCTCGAGAGCGACCTCGGCATCGACAGCATCAAGCGCGTCGAGATCCTCGGTGCGCTGAAGGAGAAGCTGCCGGCCGCGGCCTCGCTCGACGCCCTCAAGCTGGCCCAGCTTTCGACCCTCGGCGAGATCGCTGGCGCCCTCGGCTCTGGTCCGTCGTCGAACGCCCACACGGCGTCGCCGGTCGGCGTTGCTCCCGCCAGCGCAACCGTCGGCACCGATGCCCGCGCGCTGCTGTTCGCCGTCGTCGCCGAAAAGACCGGCTACCCCGTCGAGGCCCTCGACGACGCCATGGGGCTCGAAAGCGACCTCGGCATCGACAGCATCAAGCGCGTCGAGATCCTCGGTGCCCTGAAAGAGAAGCTGCCGGCCGCGGCTGCGCTCGATGCCCTCAAGCTCGCGCAGCTCTCGACCCTCGGTGAGATCGCCGGCGCCCTCGGCTCGTCGCCCGCTGCGGCGCCGTCGACGTCGAAAGCTGCGGTCTTCCCGACGGTGGCTCCGACAGCGACGGCTTCGGCAGGCCTCGATGCCCGCGCCATGCTGTTCGCCGTCGTCGCCGAAAAAACCGGCTACCCCGTCGAAGCCCTCGACGAAGCCATGGGACTCGAGAGCGACCTCGGCATCGACAGCATCAAGCGCGTCGAGATCCTCGGCGCGCTCAAGGAAAAGCTGCCGGCGGCGGCCGCGCTCGATGCCCTCAAGCTCGCGCAGCTCTCGACCCTCGGCGAGATCGCCGGCGCCCTCGGTGCGAGGTCGCCGTCGTCGTCATCGTCGTCATCGTCGTCGTCGTCAGTCACGGTGCCGCCGACCGAAGCCGCTCGCGGTGACACCTGCCCGCGCTTCGTCGTCGACGTCGTCGGCGCACCCGCGCTGCGCGCGTCGGTGCCCACCGGGCGGGTCGGCGTCGTCGGTGGCGGAGCCATCGGCCAGGCGTTGATCACGACCCTGCGGCAGCG
>JBKJNL010000115.1:0-3818 GCA_046593615.1 Myxococcota bacterium
CGCGCACGCGCGAGTGGAAGCTGCCGTGGCTGCCCTTCTGCCCGGTCTTGAGCGCGACCTCGACCAGGTCGATGGCGGCCTTGGCGAACATCGAGCCGCCGGCGCGGTCGAGGTTGCCGGTCAGCACGTTGACGACGTTGACCAGCCAGGCGGTGGTGCCGCCGAACTCCTGCGTGCAGGCGCCCATGCGGGCGTAGACGACGGCGGGGCTGGTGTCGGCCAGGGCCCGCACCAGACCCTGGATGTCGGCGACGGCGATGCCGGTGGCGGCGCTGGCGCCCTCGATGGAAAACGGCGCCAACGCAGCGCGCACGTCGTCGACGCCGTCGCAGAACCCCGCCAGCGGCCCACGCAGGCCGCCACCGTTGCCAACGCGGTCGACGAGGTGGGGCTCGTCGAACAAGGCCCGGGCGATGGCCGCCAACAGCGCGGCGTCGGTGCCGGGGCGGATGAACAGGTGTTGGTCGGCGACGCCGGCGGTCTCGGTCTTTCTCGGGTCGATGACGACGACGCGGCCGCCGCGCTCCTGGATGGCCCGCAGCCGCTGCTTGATGCCCGGCGCGCTCATGATCGAGCCGTTGCTGGCCAGCGGGTTGCCGCCGATGCAGACGAACAGCTTCGCCCGGTCGACGTCGGGCACCGGCAACAACAGCTGGTTGCCGAACATCTGCAGCGCCGCGAGCATGTGCGGCAGCTGGTCCACCGACGTCGCCGAGAAGCGCGTGCGCGTGCCCAGCGCCCGGCCGAACAGCTGGCCAAACGTCATGGCCCCGACGCTGTGGACGGTCGGGTTGCCCTGGTAGAGCGCCACCGCGTCGCGCCCGTGTTGTCGCTGCACGGCGCGCACGCGCTCGGCGAGCTCATCGACGGCGGTCTCCCAGGAGATCTCTTCGAAGTCGCGGCCGCGCTTTTTCAGCGGGCGCTGCAGCCGGTCTTGGTCGGTGTAGAGGTCGGCGAGCGCGGTCGCCTTTGGGCAGATGTGCCCGCGGCTCAGCGGGTCATCGGGGTCGCCCTTGATGCTCTTGACGACCGCGCCCCCCGCGCCGTGCTCGACGTCGACGAGGATGCCGCACATGGCTTCGCACAGGTTGCAGGTGCGCCCGTGGATCATGGGCCCACTCTTTCAGACAAGCCTCGTTGGCGGCGAGCGACCGACACGTGGGCGAGCGTCCCGTTGTGACGCCAGCAGCGGGGTGGCTGCTTCGCCGCGTTTGCGTCGTTGGCACGAAATGAAAAACCCCGCCGAAGCGGGGCTTTTCACAGTGTCATCAAAATCTCAGAAGGCGGCTTCAGAGACATCCATCAAAGACAGGTCACCGCCTTCGATCACCTTCCTGTGCAGCGCGATGGTCGGCAGCACTTCTTTGCAGTAGAAGCGCACCGCCGCCAGCTTGCCCTCGTAAAAGGCCTTGTCGGCTTCGCTGGCCTCGGGGAGCTTCTTCAGGGCCACGGTCGCCTGGCGCACGAGCAGCCAGCCGATGACGGTCTCGGCCAGCGAGAACAGGATGCGGTTGGCGTGCAGGCCGACGTGGTAGAGCGACTCCTGCATGCGCGGCATCATGACGCCAAAGATGCCCTGCACCTGCCCCAGCGCCTTGCCGAGGGCCTCGCGCTCGAGCTTGAGCGCGTCGCCGCCTTCGCCGCCGTCGGCCAGGGCCTGGATCTCGCCAAACAGCGACATCATGGTTTCGCCGTTGTCGCGGGCGATCTTGCGGAAGATCAAATCGAGGGCCTGGATGTGCGTCGTGCCCTCGTAGAGCGTGTCGATCTTCTGGTCACGGATGTACTGCTCGATCGGGATGTCTTGGGTGAATCCAGCGCCGCCGAACACCTGCAATGACGTGCTCAAAAGCTCGTAGCCCTTCTCGGAATTGTATCCCTTGATGAGCGGCAGCAGGAAGTCGTTGCGGCGCTCGAGGGCCTTGTGGGCCGAGGTCTGGTCGGCTCCGGCGGCGCCGGTGCCGTGACCGCCGGCGAGCTCGACCTGGTCCTGGATGTTCGCGCCATAGAGGCACAGCGCGCGCATTCCTTCTGACAGCGCCTTTTGCATCATCAGCGAGCGCCGCACGTCGGGGTGCTCGATGATGCGGACGCGGGGCGAGGCCTTGTCCATGATCTTCAGCATGTTGCCGCCCTGCACGCGCTCCTTCGCGTACTGCAGGGCGTTCAAGTAGGCCGTCGACAACGTCGCCATCGACTTCACGCCGATGAACATGCGGGCCTGCTCGATGACCTTGAACATCTGGGCGATGCCGTCGTGGACGTTGCCGACCAGGTAGCCGCGCGCGGGCTTGTCGGCGCCGAACTCCATCGTGCAGGTCGCCGAGGCCTTGAGGCCCATCTTGTGCTCGATCGAGGTCACGTAGACGCCGTTGCGCTCGCCGAGGCTGCCGTCGTCATTGACCCAGACCTTGGGCACGATGAACAACGACAGACCCTTGGTGCCCGGCTTGCCGCCCTCGGGGCGGGCCAGCACGAGATGGATGATGTTGTCGGTGCCGTCGAAGTCGCCGTTCGTGATCCAGCACTTGGTGCCCGTGATCTCCCACAGGTCGTCTTTGACCTGCTTCGCCTTGCAGCGGGCCTCACCGACGTCGGAGCCGGCCTGCGGCTCGCTGAGCTGCATGGTGCCGCCCCAGTGGTTGTCGAGGGTCTGCTGGACGAAGCGCTTCTTCTGCTCGTCGGTGCCGAGGGTGTCGATGATGCGGGCGATGAAGGTGCCGAAGCCGTAGAAAGCGACGGCGGGGTTCGCGCCGGCGGTCATCTCGTTCACGGCCCAACACACCGACGGCGGCGCGTTCACGCCACCGAGGTGCTCGGGGCACTCGAGCATGTGCCAGCCGCCGTCGAACCAGCTCTTCAGCGATTTGCGGGTGCCCGGCGGCAGCGTGACGTTGCCTTCGCCGTCGAGCTTGAGCGGCGTGCGGTCGCCCTCGACGAACGAGGCGGCCAGCTCGGTCTCGGCCAGCTTCTTCAGCTGCTCGAGCGAGTCGCGCATGGTGGCTTCGTCGAGGTGCGCGTAGGGGCCCTTGCCCAGCACGCTCCGCCCGATGTCGAGCACCTCGAAGAGGTTGAAGTAGGCGTCGCGGAGGTTGCTCTTGTAGTGGGGGGCGTTGGCCATGGCTTCTCTCGCTCCATCGTCCCGCCCCGTCGTCGATCGGCCGTTCAGCGGGAACGGTGGCGACCGGTCGTTTGGGTGCAGGCGCGTTGTTGACTGAGATGTCAATCTATCATGACGCGTTGCAGCGGGCAACCGCCGCGGCCTGGATCCGTGAAGCGAGGCAGCCGGATTTCGCCGGATGGTGCGGGTTTCAAGGCGCCGCAAAGCCGTCGCCCGCTTATCGGTCGCTTGCCCGAGGGCGATGGCGGCGGGGCGGCGCGTACCGTCTGGGTTCGTCACCAGGAGGAAACACCATGTCGCTGACCCACTTCCGCCTCTCTGTCGCCGCCGTCTCCGTCGCCGCCCTCTCCGCCTGCGGTGGCGCGGACTGGTCGACCGGCAGCAGCGAAGACGCCGCGGCCCTGCGCAATGGTGACGACGATGGCGAAGACGATGGCGAAGACGATGGCGAAGACGGCGACGGCCGCATCACCATCTGTCACGCCACGCACTCGGCGAACAATCCGTTCGTGACCATCACCATCAGCGTGAACGGCCTGCACGGACACGGCGACCACGAAGGCGACATCATCCCCGCGCCCGCCGACGGCTGCCCCGGCGACAACGACGATGGCGACAACGACGATGGCGACAACGACGATGGCGACAACGACGATGGCGACAACGACGATGGCGACAACGACGATGGCGACAACGA
>JBKJNL010000193.1:0-5590 GCA_046593615.1 Myxococcota bacterium
CCCCCAACGGCGGGCAGGTCGGAAAGTGCACCGCGGCGGCGACGGTGACGTGGGGCTCGAAGCGCCCGAGCGATTGTTGCCGCCACCACGGCGTGAAGCGAAAGCCACCGTCGAACACCGAGATGTCGTCGTCGGCGTAGAAGTCGGCGACCTCGTCGAGGAATTGCGCCTCGTCGCCTACGGCAAACGGCAGGTCGTCGATGATGACCGGGATGACCAGCACCCGCGTCTGGCCCTGCGACGGGACCTTGAGCACGCCGACGTCGGTGCGGGTGGCGAAGTGGTCGATGTAGTCGGCGCGCGCCGGCGTCGAGACGAGCGCGCCCACGACGAGGGTGCCAGCGACGACGCCAGCGACGACGCCAGCGACGACGACAGCGACGGCGGAAACACGGCTCATGATTGCTCCGGCGGGGTGCGGGCGAGGTGGTCGATGACGGCGCCAAAGGCGAGGCAGCCGCAGCCCAACAGCAGCTCGAACAGCCCGACGGGGGCGATGCCCACCAGGTACGAGGCGCCGCAGAACAACGAGATGCCGCCGGCGACGCGGGCGACGGACCAGAAGAAGCCGTCGCGCTGGATTTCGCGGGGCCCGCCGACGGTGAGCCGGCGGATGACGGGCGCCGCCAGCGCGATCGACAGGAACGCCAGCCAGATGACGAAGTCGTCGTCGGCCCGCCCGGCGCGCGCGAGAAACGTCAGCGAAGCGGCGACGGCGGCCATGTCCTTCCAGTCGAGCAGCACGCGGCCGTCGACGCCGCGAATCGGACGGCGGCTGCGGGGCAGCGGACGCGGCAGCGCAAACGTCATCGCTGCCGCCGGCGTCGGCGCGCCCGCACCGGCTGGGTCGAATCGAACGGCGGTCTCAGTCCTGGGCATCGGCAAAGAGCTCCACCAGGCGGTTCACGGTGTCGTCGAAGTCAGAGCTCTCGTAGGTCCCTTGGCGCAAGAACGCTTCGACTTCTTCAATTTTATCGATTGCATAATCGATCTTGGGATCGGTGCCGTAGGTGTAGGCGCCGAGGGTGATGAGGTCGCGGTTCTTTTCGTAGGCGGCCATGACCTGGCGCATCTTGCCGGCGGCCTTTTTGTGCTCGGGGCTGGCGATGCCGCTCATGACGCGTGACAAGCTGGGCAGCACTTCGATGGCGGGCCAGTGGTTGCGGGCACCAAGGTCACGATTCAAAATCACGTGACCATCAAGAATACCGCGGACTTCATCGGCGATGGGTTCTTCCATGTCGCCGCCCTGCACCAGGATGGTGTACATGGCCGTGATCGAGCCTTTGTCGTTGTTGCCGGTGCGCTCCATCAGCTTGGGGATAAGCGCAAACACCGACGGCGGATAACCCTGCCGCGCCGGCGGCTCGCCGAGGGCCAGGCCGATCTCGCGCTGGGCGCGGGCGAAGCGTGTCGAGCTGTCCATCATGAACAGCACGTCCTTGCCTTGATCGCGGAACCACTCGGCGACGGCGGTGGCGACGAAGCAGCACTTCAAACGCACCAGCGACGGCGTGTCGGAGGTGGCGCAGACGACGACCGAGCGCTTGAGGCCTTCTTCGCCGAGGGAGTCGTGGATGAACTCCAGCACCTCGCGACCGCGCTCGCCGACCATGCAGACGACGACGACCTCGGCCGAGGTCTGCCGGGCGATCTGGCCCATCAACGTCGACTTGCCGACGCCGGAGCCGGCGAACAGCCCGACGCGCTGGCCGCGGCCGACGGTGAGCAGGCCGTCCCAGGCGCGGACGCCGAACGAGATGACGCGGTCGACGGGCTGGCGCGTGTAGGGGTCGGGGCAATCGCGCTCGACGGACCAGTCTTCGAGGCCCTCGATGTCGTCGAGGGAGCCGAGGCCGTCGATGGGGTCGCCGACGCCCGACAGCGTGCGCCCGAGCAGGCCGTAGCCACAGCGGATCTGAAACGGCTTGCCGGTGGGCAACACCTCGCTCTCGGGCCCGAGGCCGCGGGGCTGACCGAGCGGCATCAAGAAGACCGCGCCGTCCTTGAAGCCGACGACCTCGGTGCGCAGGGGCGGCTGCTCATCTTTGGGCGACGTCACCCAGCACATCTCGCCCATGTTCACACCGGGCACCGCGGCCTTGATGATGAGGCCGGTGACCTCGGTGACGCGGCCGCGCACGCGATAGGGCTTCAGGTCGTGCAGCTGCTCGAGCGCGTGGTCGAGGGCGATGACGCGACCAGGAGGATAGACGCCGCCGCCGGCGCGGCCTTCGCCGCCACCGACGAGGTTCTGTTCCAGGGCGTCGAAGTCGACCTTCTTGGCGTTCATCGCGCCCATTGTACCCAGCGGGCTCACGTCATTGGACGGCCCATTCCTTTGGCAGGCCGATCTCAAAGGCGACGTCACGCTGGGCGGTCTCGCCGCGCTTCAACGGCACCTGCCACTTCAGGTGGCCGCGCACCTTGTCGAGCGTGAAGCCGGCCGACGTCGTCGGCTTCTTGCCAGATGGCGGGTCGGTCGCGATGTCGACCTTGATGTCGGCCGACTTCGACACCGGCACCTGCTCGCGGATCTCGACGACGACGTCCTGGTTGCTGCGGTTGTGCAGGATCGTGCGCCAGGCGTGGGCGATGGTCTGGCTGCCCGAGAAGAAGCCGGCCTCGCGCTTCTGTTGCAAGAGGTCCTTGCGCTCGAGCTCGACCTCTTCGTCGATGCCGAGCGACACCTCGAAGGGCTCGCCGGGCCCGCGGTACTCGAGCCAGTCGTCGCCGACGAACGTCGGCCCGCGAAACACGTGGACCTTGCCCGCCATCAGCGGATACGCCGCCGGGTTCGACAACGACGCTGTCTGAAAGACCCACGGCGTCAGCTGCGGCAGCGCCACCAACGACGACCTCGCCGGCGCACTGACGTCGTCGACGGGGAACCAGTAGGGGCGCCCGTCGGCGCGCACGGTGACCTTCTTGGGCAGCTTCAAGACGAACGCCTTGCCGCCGTCTTCGAGCTCGGCGCCGTTGGCTCCGCCGCTGGTGGCCTGGCCGCTTTTGAGGTCTTCGGCGCGGTGCTCCTGGGCCTGCACCAGCGTCTTGCCCTTCTCTTCGGGGAAGCCGTTCACGTAGATGGGGTTTGGCAGGGGCGCTTCGCCACCGAGGCGCGGCTTGGCTGTCGACAGCCAGATCTCGGCGTCGACCCAGTCTTCGCCCGACGACTGCGTGACGACGCCGGCGACCGTGAGCACGGCGCGGCCGTCACCGGTCTTCTTGCCGCCATTCTGGTCGGCGGGTCCGGTGAAGCGCAGGTCGTACTCCGGCGACCACATGGCGCCGGGCACCACGTAGCTGAGGCGCACCGACGGCTGTGCGCTGCTGCCGCACCGCACGGCGACGGTGGCTTCGACGTTGGCCGGCGCCTGCGCGGGGTTCAACAGCGCCAGGCGGTTCGCCAGGCGCTCACGACGTCGTTCGAGCACGCGCACCTCGGCGTTCCTGGCGACGGCGCGGGCGTTGGCGGAAACGGTCTCGATCTGCAGCGTCTGCAGCAGCTGCTCCCACTTCGCGACCTCGGGCTTCGGCGCGCGCAGCTCTTCGGCGATGAGCGTGCGGAAATACAAGCCGTAGCTCTGGATCGAAGCCAGGCGGTTGTCGTCGTCTTCCTGGGCCCGCTGCAGGGCGGCGATCTCGTCGTCGACGGTCTGGGCCTCGGTCTGGGTGCTCTTCACGCGCTCATCGAGGGCCTCGACCAGCGCCGTCGATTTCGTCGACACGCCGACAAAGACCGCGCCGCCGTCGGCTTCGCCGCGCAGGGTGCGCGGGTCGATGCTCGTCGGCAGTCCGGCAAAGACCGCGGCCGCGGCGCCGCCGGTGCAGCGGGCGGTGGCCACGCGCGTGACCTCGGCGCGGTCGGCAAAGACGACGACGCGCTCGACGCGCGAGGCCTCGGGGGCGGGCGCCTGCGCCAACGCCGTCGTCGACGACCACGCGGTGGCAAACAAAAAGGCACGAGTCGACGTCTTCATGTTCGTCATGTTCTTCACGGTCTTCGCGGTCTTCATTGCGACAACCGCCAGTCCTTGGGACGGGTGATGCGGTAGGTGAACGTGACGGTGCGGGTGGCGCCGGCGGGGACGTCGACGTGCCAGTACAAGAGGCCGTCGGCGTCGGGGGCTTGCTGCGGCTTCGGCGCCACAACAACCATCTCGACCTTGAGCTTCTCGGCGTTGGTCTTGGGTACCTGGTCGACGACGCGGATCGTGATCGCCCGCTTCTTGTAGTTGCCGATCTCGATCTTCACGGCGTAGTCGGTGACGTCTTCCTGGCCAAAGAACACGCCCTGCGTCCTGGTCGCCGGAATCACCGTGCGCGTCAGGCGGATGTCTTCGTCGGCGCCGAGCGGCAGCTCGAGGGCGCCACCCGGTCCCGTCGTCGCCAGCTGGGCATCGCCCGAAAAGGTGCGCTTGACGAACACGTTGGCCGGCCCCGCCAGGATCGGCAGCTTCGAGCCGTTCTGCACCGTCGCCTTGAGGTACGCCGTCGTCGCCAGCGAGGGCGTCGCCTCGTAGAAGGTCCGCACGGCGTAGTTGCGCACCGCCAGGGGCACGCGCAGCGCCGAGGCCTGCGACGGCACCGACACCGGCAGGGGCGCGTCGTAGACGTAGTCGAAGCCGCCGGCGCTGACCGCGGGGAGGGTCGGATCGCTGAAGGTCTGACGACGCCATTGCAGGCCGCCGTTCAACGCCAGGCCGCGGCGCTGCACGCTCTCGCCGCCGCGGCCTTCTTCGCTGACGGTGCGCACGTCGCTGTCGTAGGAGTCGGCCTCGTCGGAGGCCCCGCTCTGCACCGACGGCGCGTACTCCTGCTCCTCAGACGGCGCCGCCATCATCGGAGGTGCCGGCGGAGGCGCCGACGGCTGCATCGACGACGGCTTCATCGACGACGACCGCCGCGACGGCGCGCTCTTGCTCAGGGGACTGCTGTCGGGACGAGCGAGCCCACCCTGGATGGCGTCGTCGGCGAAACTGTAGTCGCGGCCCGCGCCGGCGCCGCCACCGCCGTCGAGCTCGCCGAGGCCACCGGAGCCCATGACGTCGACCAGCTCGTTCGGCGGCGTGGACGCCAGCGCGACCAGCTCGCTCGCGCGCTGCGCCAACAGGGCGCGGTCGGCCTGCTGCTCGAGCTCGGCGATGCGCGGCCGCGCCGCCGGCGGCGTGAACGGCCGCGACGTGCGCGGCTGGCTGCGCGCGCTGGGCACCGGGACGAATTCGCGATCGTCGCCGAGGGTCCAGGTGCGCAGCTGGGGCATGTCGATGCCCTGCCCCGGGATCGCCGTCGACAACGCCAGCTTCACGTTCACCCAGTCTTCGCCGGTGGCCTGGCTGACGAGGCCCGAGGCCTTGAGCTCGACGGTGCCGCTCTCCCCCTGCCCCGACGAGCTCGCGTCGGGGTCGAAGAACAAGTCGTAGGCGGGCTTCCAAAAGGCGCCGGGCACGGCGTACTCGACGGCGAGGCCGCCGGCGCCGCCGCCAGAGGGGCCGTCGACGATGACGACGACCTCGACGCGGCGGTCGGTGTAGCCGCCGAGGTCGCGGGCCTGCACCTCGCGCTGGGCGGTCTCGTAGCGCTTCGTCAG
>JBKJNL010000262.1:0-14108 GCA_046593615.1 Myxococcota bacterium
CGTCAACGACTCGTTCCACCCGTGCCTGTTGGCAGCGCACCACGTGCTGCCCGCGGCGCGCGTCGTCCATCTGCACGGCGAGAACCTCAAGGCAACGGTCGTCAAAGACGCGCGCCCCCTGCGCGTGGAGCGCTGGCTCGCGAAGGGCTTCGGCGAGATCGTCCACACCCTCGATCCGGTGCCGGCCCTGGCCTTGATCGACGACGACGACGACGACGCCCCCGATGGCGACGCCGCCCGATCGCGCAGCGCGCGGCTGCCGCCGCTCGTGGCCCTGCCGACCCGCGATCGCGGCGCCGTGCGCGGCGGGGTCGCGCGCCTGGCGGCCGTCTACCTGAACCCGCACTGCCGCGATGTGCGCATCGCCGAGCTCGTCGAGCAGGCCTGCGCCGCGGGCGGCTACGCGCTGCGTGGCGTCTCCGAGGCCTTTGCCGGACGGCCGGGATGGTGCGCCGCCGACGCCGGCTTCATCGACGTCGTCGCCGCCGCCGACGTCTTCATCTCCGGCGCCGGCATGGGCGCCCTCGAGCAGGCGCGCGTCACCGGCACGCCGCTGGTGTGCCTGCTCGGCCAGCAGCAGGAGCAGACGCAGAACGTGATCGATCGCGGGTTGGCCCACGTTGTCCTCGACGACGACGGCGCCCTCGCACACCTCGTGGCCGCGCTTTCTGCGTTGCCTGCGAAGAACGACGTCGACGGCGCCGGCGAGATCGCCCGCGTGCAGGCGTTGTGGACCGCGACATTCGTCGCATTGCTGAAGGAGGCTCGAGTTGCAGACCGTGATGAAGACCGCTCTCGTCGTCGAAACCAACAACCTGCAAGGAGGTTCGGGCGCAGTCGTCACCTCGCTGGCCCGCTTGCTCGCGCACCTGCGGAAACAGACACGGCCGCTGTCGGCGTTGCATGAGCTGGTCATCACCCACGAAGGCGCCGTCGCTGACGACGACCGCGTGGTCCTCGAAGGCGCCGCCGGCCGGGGCATCCGCTTCGTCGAGCTGCCCGCCGGCACCGGCTACTACGAGGCCAAGGAGGTCGGCTTCGACGCCACCGACAGCGACGTCGTCGTCTTTGCCGACGGCGACTGCTGGCCCGATCACCGCTGGCTCGACGCGCTGCTGCAGCCGTTTGACGACGACGACGCCGGCGACGTCAAGGTCGTCGCCGGCCGCACCGTCTACCGCTCCGACGTGCTCGGCATCGCGGCGACGACCATCGACTTCATGTATTTCCCGAGCCCGTTCGGCAAAAAGGCGTCGCGGAATTTCTACGCCAACAACGTCGCCTTTCGCCGGCCGGTCTTTGATCGGCTGCGCTACGCGGCCGACGGCTTCTACCGGGGCAACTGCCAGGTCGCGGGCATGAAGCTCGTCGAGAACGGCGTTGCGGTTCGCTTCGTCGCCGCTGCGCGCACGGTTCATCGCTTCCCCGACAGCGCGCGGGAGCTGGTGCAGCTGCGGCTGTTGCGCGGCGAAGACACCGTCGTGTTGTCGGGTCACCTCCGCGATCGCGCGCTGCCCGAGCGAGCGCGCTGGTTGATGGACCTCGGCGCGGTGTCCCCGGCGCTCGTGCTCGCCGGGCGCTTCGTCTGCAGCGTGGCCTCGGTGAACCACCAGGACATGCCCGAGGTGCGGGGCCTCAAGCGCGTCGCCGTCGTCGGCGCCATTGCCGGACTGACGCTCATCGACGCCGCGGGTGCGCTGCGCGGATCGTCGACGAAGCGGGCGGCGGCGAAGCAGAAGCACAAGACGACGACGCTGTCGTACCACGCCGACGGCGACGGCTTGTCCGCGGCCTGAACGAAGCTGGGTCCGTCGTTCAGGGAACGATGGAGCCGCGCGTGAAGCGCAGGGTGGCCGCGAGCACGAGCAGCACCCAGGCCGGCAGCAACAACAACGACGACAGCGGCAGCGGCTTGCGCACGGGCGGAGCGCCCTGCAGCTGCGTCTTGTCGAGGGTCTCGAGGATCTTCTGGAAGCTCGTCGCGAGAGACTTCTTGTCGACGGCCTGGAAGAACATGCCACCGGTCTCTTTGGCGATGGACTTCAACAGCGCCGGGTTCACCGGCATGTCGACCGTGACGAAGCGCGGCGCGCCAAAGATGTCGACACCGTCGGGGAAGGGCACGCGGCCGCCCTTGCCGACGAGCACGGTAAAGACCTTGATGCCGAGCTCTTTGGCCATCGACGTCACGGTCTCGGGCGCCAGCTGGCCGGCGTTGTTGTCGCCGTCGCTGACGAGGATGACGACGCGGCTCTTGGCGGTGCTGGTCTCGATGCGCGACAGCGCGAGCGCCAGGCCGTCGCCGATCGCGGTGCCGTCGGTGATGACGCCGGGGCGCACGCCATCGAGCACCGAGGCCAGCAGCACCTTGTCGTGCGTCAGCGGTGCCTGCGTGAACGCTTCGCCGGCAAACACCACGAGCCCGACGCGATCGCGCGCGCGCGACAGCACGTGCTCGCGGATGACGTCTTTGGCCACGGTGATGCGATCGCGGGGGCGGAAGTCGGCGGCCTTCATCGAGCCCGACACATCGAGGGCGATGACGATGTCGATGCCTTCCGACGTCGCTGGGTCGGGCTCGCCCTTCACGAACGGGCCGCTGATGGCCAGCGTCAACAGCAGCGCCGCGAGCGCGCCCAGCAGCTGCGACACGGCGCGGGCGACGACGGCGGCACCCGCGGGCAGGGCGCGCGCTTCTTCGCCGCGGGCCAGGCGCAGCGTGGGTCGCCAGCGCTCAACGAACACGCCGGCGACGACGACACCGACGACGGGCAACAGCAACAGCAACAGCCACGGGCGCTCGAGCTCGACGGCGGCGGGGCCGCTCTTCATCAAGGCCAAAAAGGCCGCGCGCAAGCCGTTCATCGCGCCGCCTTTTCCGACGTCGACGCCCTTCTTGACGCCTCTTTCGACGACGCATTCTCCGACGACGACGACGCATCCGTTGACGTCGGCCTGACCGCGGTGGCGACGATGAGCGCGCGCACCCGGCCGGCCATGGCGTGGGCCTGCGACGCGGCGAGGTGGGCGCGGGCGAACTTGACCAGGTCGGCGTCCTTGCCCACTTCTTCGACCAGCGTGACGTCGAGGTGCGTCGAGGTCACCGCCAGCAGGTCGGTGACGATCTCGCGGGTGGTGCGGGTGCCGGCGGCGAGGGCGAAGCGGCCGGCGAGGTAGTCGCGCAGCACCTCGTCCATCATCTTTTCGACAAAGGTCGTGACCTCACCGCGCTGCAAGAGCGGCATGAGCGCGTCGAGGCGTTCGAGCGCGACCTCGTGGGCGGGGCGCGGCGGCACCGGGGGCGGTCCCATCGCGGCCTGCTTCTCGCGGGCCCGGCGGACGAGCCAGCGGGCGACGACGGCGACGACGCCGATGACGAACAACAGCGCCAGCACCATCCACGGACGGTCATCGCGCACCCGGTAGGTGAGCTGCGGTGCCGCGCCATCGATGACCAAGGTGCCCGGCGGGACGCCGCCATCGACCTCGTCGACGACGGGCTTGACGTCGACGCGCACGGGCAGCGACGGCACCTCGATGACCGCGCCGTCGTCGGCCGCGCCGCCGACCGCGCCGCCCCGGTCATCGAGCACCTTCAAGACAAACGCCGGCGTCTTCAGGTCTTTGACGTCGAGGGCGAGGAAGCTGAAGCGCAGCACCTCTTGCACGCGTTCGCCGGGCAGCTCACGGGCCTCGCGGCGCAGCTCACCGGCAGCACCCTGCAGCCGCGGCAAGGTCTCGGATGGCTCGAGCTCGACCCGTCCGCCGGCGCCGGGCAGCTCGATGCGCCGGCGAGCGGGGCGCGTGAGGGTGACGACGAGGTCGACGACGCCGCCGAAAGCGACGGGGTCGGGCTCGATGCGCGCCGTGAGCTGGAAATCGGCGTTCACATCGCCAGCATCGACGCCAGCATCGACGCCAGCATCGACGCTCTCGGCATCGGCGGTGGGGCCAGCGTCGACGGGCACGACCGGATCGGCGGCCAACAGCAGCAGCAGCAGGTGGCTGGACAGGCTCACGCGGCCCTCCGCGATCGCGTTCGCAAGAAACGCAGCAGCGGCAACATCGCGTCTTCGTCGGCCGTTGCCGATCCGGAGAGCTCAACGACGACGTGGTCGACGCCCGCGCGCTTGAGCTCGCTCTCGCGCTTGAGGCGCGCGGCTTCGAAGCGGGCGAAAAAAGCCCGCCGCACCCGGGCATCGGAGGTGTCGATCAGCGCCTGCCGTCCGGTCTCGGCATCGCGGACGCTCAGCAGGCCGACGTCGGGCAGGGTGTGGTCGAGCGGATCGCGGACTTCGACGAGGGCGACGTCGTGGCGCGCGGCGAGGGCCCGCAGGCGATCGAACGACACTTTTTCGGAAAACGCCGGGCCGACGCAGTCGCTGACGACGACGACGATGGCCCGCTGGTGGCAGAGGTGGCCGGCGACCTCGAGGGCCGGCACCAGCTGCGTCGTCGCCGCCGCCACCTGGCCGGAGCGCGACGACAGCGCCAGCACATCTCGGATGACGCGCAGCACGTGCCCGCGCCCCTTGGCCGGACGCACGAGGCGCTCGACGGTCTGGGCAAACGCCACCAGGCCGACCTTGTCCTGGTTCTTCGACGCCGACAGCGCCAACACCGCGGCGGCCTCGGCGGCCAGCTGGCCGCGCAGCCGGGCCCGCGATCCCGTGACCATCGAGCCGCTGACGTCGACGACGAGCAGCAGCGTGAGCTCGCGCTCTTCGACGAATTGCTTCACGTACATGTCGCCGCCGCGCGCCGTGGCCCGCCAGTCGACATGGCGCGGGTCGTCGCCGTCGGCGAACGCGCGGCTCTCGGAGAACGACATGCCGCGACCCTTGAACCGCGAGTGCCAGGCACCCGTCGTCGACGCCGACGTCCGCTTGCGGGCCCGCAGCTCGACCTGGCGGACCCGCTTGAGCAGCTCGCGCAGCTCGGTGTCGGCGGGCTTCTGCTCAGGCTTCGTCGTCGTCGTCATGGTCGTTGTCGTCGTCGTCATAGGTGCCTTTGACCGTCAGACGTAGACCGTGACCTTGGCCGTGGGCAGCTCGGCGACGGAAACGCTCGTGATGCGCGCGCCGTCGAAGCGCAGGTGGTCGAGGATCCACAAAGCGACGTGCTCGGTGGTCGGGTTCTCGAGGCCCCTGACCTCGTTGAGCATGCGGTGATCGAGCTGCTCCCAGATGGGGGCCCAGGCCTTTTCCATGATGTCGAAGTCGATGACCCAGCCGGTCTTTGGATCCAGAAACGCCTCGACCACGACGTCGACGGTGAAGCTGGATCCGTGCACGCGGGCGCAGCGGTGGTCGGGGCCAAGGCCGGTGAGTCGGCGGGCCGACTCGAAGTGCCAAGTCTTCGTGAGCTCGATGCGGCGCATGGGCCCCGGATGGCGTCGTCGACGTCGACGCGCAAGGGGTTCGCCGGCGAGCCGTGACCCGATGGCGCGCCCGACCCGCACGCGGCGCAAACACCCCCTTGCTCGACGACGACGTCGCCGTCAGACCCTGCGCTTCTGCTTCAGGGACCGCGCGGTCCGGCAACAAAGGTGGACTCGTGGGCAATGCCGTTTGCATCGGTGCGCAGTGGGGCGATGAAGGCAAGGGTCGCGTCGTCGATCGCCTGAGCGAGGCCGCCGACGTCGTCGTCCGCTTCCACGGCGGCAACAACGCCGGCCACACCGTCGTCGTCGACGGCGTCACGACCATCCTGCACCTGGTGCCGTCGGGGGTCCTGCACAAGGGCAAGCTGTGCGTCATCGGCAGCGGCTGCGTCGTCGACCCCGAGGTGCTGCTGCAAGAGATGGAGATGCTGCAGGCCCGCGGCCTCGTCGACGCCGCCAACCCGCGGCTCATCATCAGCGATCAGGCGCACGTGATCCTGCCGTTCCACAAGCGCGTCGACAAAGCGCGCGAGCTGAGCCGCGGCAAGGGAAAAATCGGCACCACCGGCCGCGGCATCGGCCCCGCCTACGAAGACAAAGCCGCCCGCCGCGGCCTGCGCATCCACGACCTCGTCGAGGCCGACCGCGTCGCCGACTTCGTGCGCAACGGCGTCATGTACGCCAACAGCGTGCTCGAGGCTCTCGACGGCGAGGTCTACCGGGGTGAAGAGCTCGAGCAGATGATCGCGCGTCTGCGCGAGCAGGGGCAGCGCATCAAGCCCTTCGTCGACGACTGCGGCGCCCGCATCGCCGAGGCCTGGGCCACCGGCAAAAAGGTGCTGTTCGAAGGCGCCCAGGGCGCGCTGCTCGATCTCGACCACGGCACCTACCCGTTCGTGACGTCGTCGAATTGCCTGGCGGCCCACGCCTCGGTCGGCTCCGGCGTCGGGCCGAACCTGCTCGGTCGCGTGCTCGCGGTGCTCAAGGCCTACTCGACGCGCGTCGGCGAAGGACCCTTCCCCACCGAGCTCACCGACGCGCAGGGCGAGGCGCTGCGCCAGAAGGGCGGCGAGTTCGGCGCCACCACCGGCCGCCCGCGCCGCACCGGCTGGCTCGACCTCGTGGCCCTCAAGTACGCGGTGCGCCTCAACGGCGTCACCGACCTCGCCATCACCAAGCTCGACGTGCTGGCCGGCTTCGGCGACCTCAAGGTGTGCACGGGCTACGAGGTCGACGGCGTGCGCTTGAAGAACTTCCCCCACGACGTGCGCACGCTCGCGCGCGTGCAGCCGGTCTACGAGACCTTTGGCGCCTTTGACGGCGTGCCCGATCGCATCGCCTCGCTCGACGACCTGCCGCCCGCCGCCCGCCGCTACCTGGCCTTCATCGTCGAGTCCCTCGGCGTGCGCCTGTCGATCGTCGGCGTCGGCCCCGGCCGCGGCCAGGAGCTCGTGCTCCACGACGTCCTCGCCGACTGAGGCCGCGCGCTCGCTTTCGGTTCTGCTGGAAGCCGAAAAAAGCTGAGGCCGTTGGCTCGGGATTTCGAGCGGTAGATCCCCCGGTCACGCGAGGCGTTGACAGCCAGATGGGATCCCCGTTGTCGACGTCGTTGCCGTGTGGAACCACAAGCTCATGCGCTGCTTGAGGTTTTCCCTTCACGGCTTTCTCGTGCCGCGTTCTGTCGTGCGGGGTTCTGTCGTGCGGGGCTCGCTCGTGGTGGGGCTCGCACTCGGTTGCGCGCCGCCCTCGGCCGGCCCGGCGATCAACGCCCACAGCCTCACGCAGCCCCTCGAAGGACCGTGCCCGACCACCCAGGGCGGCGCCGAATTCGCCAGCGAAGTGACGTCGCTGGCGGCGACCATCGTGGGCCCCGGCATCGAAGGCGTGTTGAGCGGCGAAGGCACCACGTCGATCACCATCCCCGACGTCCCGGCCGGCGTCGACCGCGTCATCGCCCTCTTCGGCCTGCAAAACGGCGCCCCCACCTGGCGCGGCGTGAGCCGACCCACGGCCACCACGGCTGGCGTCGACACCCCCGTCGACGTGCTGTTGGCCAAGGTCGCCGACTTCTCGTGCGCGCGAAACACCAGCTTCGAGAAGCGCGTGTTCCACACCAGCACGCTGCTCGACGACGGCACCGTCCTCGTCGTTGGCGGCGCCCGCAGCTTCCAGGATGCACAAGAGACCTGCGGGCAGGGCTGCAAAGACGCGCGCGCGACGTCGTCGGCGGCGCTTTACAACCCCGGCACCGGCCAGTTCTCCGAGGTCGGACCGCTGCTCAATCCGCGCATGTTCCACACCGCGGTGAAGCTGGCCGACGGCCGCGTCGTCGTCGTCGGCGGCACCGGCCGCGCCATCTTTCGCGCCGTCGACCCCGGGCAGTCGCCGTTTCCCATCGACCCCATCGAGCCCCTCGCCAGCGTCGAGGTCTACGACCCGCAGCAAAAGGCCTTTGTCTCGGGCGGCGTCGATCCCGGCGGCCCGCGCGTGTTTGCGGCGGCGACGACGCTGCTCACGGGTGAGGCCATCATCACCGGCGGCATCGACGGCAGCTCGGCCCGCATCGACCTCAGCGACGCCCTGGCGACGACGACCATCTGCGGCGGCGCGACCTTCATCTGTCAGGCGGGGCCGCCGATGGCGGTGGCGCGCGCCGGCCACATGGCGTTCACCATCGAGCCCGACGGCGTGTTCTTGTGGGGCGGCTCCATCGACGTCGACAACGGTGGACTCGGCAACGGCTTCCAGATCGAGCAGCTCGAGCCGGGCAGCCCGTCGTCGGCGTTGCTCAACGCCTGCTTCATGAACGCCGACCGCAACGTCTTTTTCGCCGCCGGCAGCCTCTACAGCGGGCTGCGCATGTTGGCCGCGGGCGGGCTCAAGCGCGAGAACGACGGCACCTTCCACAGCGTCCTCGACGGCGACCTCGAAGGCTCGGCCGTCTTTGTCTACGACCTCGCCATCGCCGGCGGCGTCGACAACCCGTGTCAGTCGGGCGTGACGGCGGGTCCGTCGGGCGCGCGCATGAACCTGCAGGGCTCGCGCTTTCTGGCCTCGGCCGCGGGCCTGCCCGACCGCGCCAGCGCCCTCATCGTCGGCGGCTTCACGCTGCCCACCGACTTCAACGACGTCAGCTTCGCGCCGGTCAACACCATCGACCTGTTCATCGAAGACGGCTTGATCATCGACGACCTCTCCGCGGGCGGCGTCGTTCCCACGCTGCACGATGCCCGCGGCGGGGCCACCGCCACCGCCATCGGCGACGGCACCGTCGTCATCGTCGGCGGCTCCGGCGACGACGGACCCCTCGAGACCGCCGAGGTCTTTGCCGATCGCAAGGTGCCGCCGCACGCGGCCGGGCTGGTGTCGCCATGAAGGGCTCGCTCCACGATTCACTGCAGAAGCTCTGCGCCCTGTTGCTCGCCAGCGCCGTGCTGTGGACACCGCTGTCACGCGCCCAGGACGACGAGATGCCCGACGGTGACGCCGACCTCGTCGAGAAGCCAAAGAAGAAGGATCCGCCCAAGAAGGATCCGCCCAAGAAAGAGGCCAAGAAGCCCAAGAAAGAAGAGCCCAAGAAAGACGAGCCGAAGCCCGAGCCCAAGAAGCCCGAGCCGAAGCCGCCCGCCGACGACGACGACGACCTCCTCACCGGCGACGATCCGCCGCCGCGCACCGCGCCGCCGCCGAAAGAGCCGCCGCCGAAGAAGGGCGCCGACCCGCTGATCGAAAACGTCCTCGTCGACGAAGACGAAGACGACCTGCCCGCCGGCTCCACCGGCGCGCGGACCCGCGAGCCCGTCAAAGAAGAGCGCGCGCCGCTGCCCACCACGGCCCTCGACGCCGACGACCCGCCGTCGCGCACCGATCGCAGCGTCAACGTCCGCGGTGACGACGACCTGCCGGTCGACGGCGCTGCGAAAAAAGCAGCGGAGCGCGCCCCCGTCGGCGACGCCAACGACGGCGACGGCAATGACGGCGACATGAAGTCGATCGAGGTCAACCCCATCGACGAGCCCGATGAGAGCGAAGGCGCACCCACCGGCCTCATCGTCGGCGGCGCCATCGGCGGCGCCCTCGTCCTCCTCGCCGGCGCCGGCGTCGGTGGCTACTTCCTCGTCCAGTCGCTCTCGGGCGGCGGTGGCGGCACCGTCACCATCAACCCACGCTGAGCGGGCGGCGATGCACCTGCTCGTCTACGACGCGACGTGGGAGGGGCCCTGGTACCAGCCGCTGCTGACCTCATCGTGGAAGGCCGGCGGGGCCCTCTACAAGAGCCATCCGCACGCGGTCGATGAGTCCTTTGGCGCGACGTCGTGGGAAGAAGCGCTTGCATGGCTGTGCTCGGTGCGGCCCGGTGAGCCCATCGACAGCGTCCAGTACTGGGGCCACGGCTTCTACGGCCGCGTCTACGTCGGCAGAGACATCCTCGACGTCGATGCCCTCGCAGCCGGCCACGCGCGGCACAACGATCTGCTGGCCCTTCGCCAGCGCATGCGCGGTGAGTCGTCGCTGTTCTGGTTTCGCACCTGCTCGACGTTCGCCACGCCGCGCGGGATCGCCTTTGCCCGGGCGTGGACCCGCTTCTTTGGCTGCCGCGCCGCCGGCCACACGTTTGTGATCGGACCCTTGCAGTCGGGCCTCCACTCGCTCGGGCCCTCCGACGAGCCGACGTGGGCGCCGACCGAAGGTGTCTCTGCCGAGGTGCGAAAAAAGCGGCGCACGGCGCTCGTCCCCGAAGACGTCGGCGCCGACAAATACGGCGCGGAGCGGGTCGCGCTCGGCTCGCGTCCCTGGTCACCCAACACCATCACCTGCTTGCACGGCGCCATCCCCGACGGCTGGTGAGCTTCAGCGCGCGGCGCCAAAGACGTCGCGGGCGATGACGATGCGCTGCACCTCGCTGGTGCCCTCGTAGATGCGGGTCACGCGGGCGTCGCGGTAGAGGCGCTCGATCGGGTAGTCCTCGACGTAGCCGTAGCCGCCGTGCAGCTGCAGCATCTTGTCGGCGACGCGGCAGGCGCTCTCGCTGGCCATCAGCTTGGCCATCGAGCTCTCGCGCGCCGTGCGGTCGCTGCCGCGATCCTTGGCGTCGGCGGCGCGCAAGGTCAGCAGCTTGCTCGTGTCGACGTCGAGGGCGGCGTCGGCGACGGCGAACTGTGAGGCCTGGAAGTCGGCGATGGTCTTGCCGAACGCCTTTCGATCCTTCGCGTACTTCACGCCTTCGGCGAGGGCCGCGTCGGCGATGCCACACGACTGCGCGGCGATGCCGATGCGTCCGCCGTCGAGCTGGGCCAGGGCAATGGCGTAGCCGCGATCGAGCTCGCCGACGAGATTGCGGGCCGGCACGCGGCAGTCTTCAAACACCAGCTGCACGGTGTTCGATCCGCGCAAGCCCATCTTGTGCTCTTCCTTGCCGACGACGAGGCCGGGAGAGCCGCGCTCGACGACGAAGCAGGAGATGCCGTGTGACTTCTGCTCGGGCGCCGTCTTCGCAAACACCAGGTGGATGCCGGCGTAGCCGCCGTTGGTGATCCACTGCTTGGTGCCGTTCAAGACAAAGTGGTTGCCGTCTTTGGTCGCCGTCGTCGACAACGCCGGCGCGTCCGACCCCGAGTGCGGCTCGCTCAAGCAGAACGTGCCGGCGCCCAGCTTGCCCTCGAGATACGGCGCGAGGATCCGCTTCTTCTGCTCGTCGTTGCCGTACTTCGAGAGGATGTCGCCGGCGAGGTTGCAGACGGCCATGGTGACGCCGACCGAGGCGCAGGCGCGGCTGACCTCGTAGACGGCGAGGGCGTAGGAGACGCAGTCGGCGCCGGCGCCTCCGTCGTCGACGGGGACCTTGATGCCCATGAGGCCGAGGGCCGCCAGCTCTTGCAGCAGCTGCGTCGGAAACTTGCCGGTGCGATCGCGATCAACGGCGCCCTTGGCGACGCGATCGCGGGCAAAGGCGGCGGCGGTCTGCTGGATGAGCCGCTGCTCGTCGGTGAACGTGAAGCCTTGCAACATGGCGCGCTTATCGTCGACGACGACGGCGGCATCAACACGCGCTGCGTCGTAGGCTGGCGAATCCGCGCAGCGCCTGCGGTGGCCCTGTCGTGGACGTGCGCGCTCACTCGAACGCGGGCAGCACCATCGACAGCGGCGATCGGCCGGCCAACATGCCGGCGACGACGACGTCAGGCGACAGCGACAGCCCGATCACCGCCGCGGCTTGCAGGTTGAACCGCGGGTCGCCCACCAGCAGCGGCAGCAAAATCCGGGCATCGAGCGCCGCCGCCTCTGACAGCGGAAAGCGCAGCAACAGCCCCGCCGTGCCACCGAACGTGGGCCCGGCGTCGGGGCCTTCGACGACGACGCCAGCGACGCCGCCGAGGGAGGCCACGGCTTTTACGTGGGTGTCGTCGAACAAATACGTCAACGCCGCGCCGCCGCCGAACACCGCCAACGGCACGTCGAGCTTCACGGTGCCCGGCCAGGCCAGCGCGAGCCCCTCACCGCGCAGGCCGAAGCCCCACAACAGCGGCGGGCTGTCGACGACGATGGCGGCGGCGGCGCCGTGGGCTCGATCGTCGAGGGCGCTGACGGCGCTGCGAAAGGCGTAGCCGGCCTGCACGCCGACCGGCACATCGGCGCGAGCCGGCAGCGCCATCAGAAAAATCGCGCAGGTCAAGACGACGACGGCAGCGGACCCGATTGGCCCGGGCGCTCGTTGACGCGTGGTCGACGACGCCCTATGCGCGCATCGTTTCAGATTGACTGCCCCTGCTGGGCGTGTCGGAGCGTTGTCCATGCCGCAGAAGATCAAGCCGCCGAGAGACAAGGAAGCGGAAAAGCTCGCCGAAGAGGCCGAAAAGGTCGCGGCCGAAGCGAAAAAGACCGAAGAAGCCGAAAAGGCAGCGGAAACCGTCCAAGACGAATTCCAGGCCGCGGGCTTCGAGCTCGTCGAGTGGGTGCACCACCACCCCTCGGTGATCATGGGCGTCATCGGTGTCGTGCTCGCCATCGGCGTCGGCGTCGGCGTCTGGCAGGTCGTCCAGAAGAACCAGAACACGTCGGCCAGCGCGGCCTTTGCCCAGGCCCAGAAGATCTGGGAGGCCCCCATCGGCGCCGATCCCGATGCCAGCGACGACGTCCCGGCCTTCAAGGACGTCAGCGAGCGCAGCAAGGCCGCCCGCGAGGCCTTCAACAAGGTCGCCGCCGAGCACAAGGGCACGGGCGCCGGCGCCTTTGCCCACCTTTCGTCGGGGCACGCCAGCTTGAAGCTCTCCGACCTCGACGCCGCCGCGGCTTCGTACCAGGCGTTCCTGGCGGCGACCGACGCCAGCGACCCGCTGCGCTTCGCCGGCTACGCGGGCCTGGCCACCGCCCTCGACGGCAAGGGCGACACCAAGGGCGCCATCAAGGCCCTCGAAGACCAGGTGGCCCTCGCCGGCAAGACCGACGAAGACGGCGCCCTGCTCGCGCTCGGCGCTCTCTATGCCCGCGACGGCAACCCCGAAAAGGCGCGCTCGTCGCTCGAGAAGCTGCTCGCCGACTTCCCCGAGTCGCCGCTCAAGTCCCGCGCTGACGAGCAGCTCGCGACCCTCGGTGGCGCCACCAAAAAGGCCGACGCCAACGCCGACGCAAAGGCCGGCACGAAGGAAACGCCGAAGTGATCCCGTTGCTCGCCCTGCCGCTGGTGTTGGCCTCGGCGGCGAGCCCCGAGTCCAGCGGGGGCACCCCGCACCCCGAGTCCCGGCAGGTCTATGCGGTGGTCTGGTCCACGCCGGTCGTCGAGGCCGGGCCCTGCCTGCTGTCGGTGATCCTGCCGCCCTCTGAGAAAGAGCGCTGTGCGAGCTGGACGAGGCGCGAGACCGCCGGCCCCGCCTTTCACGACGGCCTCGGCGTCGTGGTCGTCGGCGGCTCCGACAAGCTGCTGCACGGCATCGACGCCCACGACGGCCACAAGCTCTGGCAGCTCGCGACCCCCGGCGCCGTCATCTCGCAGCCGGTCCTCGTCGACGACGGCGCCTACGTCGGCACCGACGACGCCCGCGTCTTGCGCGTCGATGTTTCGTCGGGCCGCAAGCGCTGGGAGACCCCCGTCGACGCCGAAGTCACCGAACCCGTCGTCATCGACGGCGACGTCGTCTACGTCGTCACCGGCGCCGACAGCACCTACGCGCTCAACCGCCTGACCGGCGAAGCGCTGTGGGTGCAGAAGCACCCGTTGCCCCGCGGCATCACCCTGCGCGGACAGGCCCGACCTCTCCCCGTCGACGTCGAGAGCGCCGACGGCCTCGGCAAGCGCCTCTACGTCGGCCACGCCGACGGCCGCCTGTCGATCCTCGATCGCGAGACCGGCGCCCCCGTCTCAGAGGTCAACCTCTCGCAAGACGACAGCTTCGGTGACCTCGACGCCGACCCGATCCTGCACCAGGCGCGCGGCGAGCCGGCCCGCGTCATCGTCGCCTCGCAGACCCGCGGCATCTACGCCCTCGACCCGCGCACGCAGCTCGAGAGCTGGCACACAAACGAGCCCGGCATCGTGCGCCTGGCCTCGGGTGGGCAGCCCATGATCGTCGCCGCCGGCGCCGGCAAGGTGCTCGGCCTCGACGCCCGCACCGGCGTCATCCGCTGGCGCTTCACCTGGGCCAAGGGTGCCGCCACGCGCATCGCCGTGCAGGGCGGCCGCGTCCACGTCGCCAGCGACCGCGGCGCCGTCTACGTCCTCGACCTCTTT
>JBKJNL010000310.1:0-3531 GCA_046593615.1 Myxococcota bacterium
ACGCCAGCCTGACTGGCGAGTCCATCGTGGTCTCGTTCTCGCGCCGCGCGGCGCCCGAGCTCGTGGCCGGCGTCGTGGCCAACGGCTGCGACAGCGCCGGCGACCCCGTCGACGTCACCTGTTTCCGCGTCGAGAACGGCCTGCGTGCGGTCGATCTCGAAAACGACAACGACGCCGACGGCTTGCTCGAGACGGGTGCCAGCTTCCACCTGCGCTTCGATCGGGCGATGCAGCTGACCACGCGCGACAACCTCGAAGACTGGATCCACGACGTCATCGGCATCGACGAAGCCTTTGTCGTCGTCGAAACCGTCGCCGGCGTCGAGTACGAGGTGCGCTACCAGCTGACCGAGGCCCTGCCGATCGCGGCCTTCAACCAGGCCGGCGCCAACGTCGGCACGTCGATCCTGCTGCCGCCGTTCACGGTGCGCGATGAAAACGGCGACGGAAATGCGCTCACCGAGATCGTGCTCAACGACGGCGCCCTGCTCGCCGACCAGCGCGAGCCCGCCGCCCTGCCCTTCGTCGCCGACGTGAACGTCGTGAACGCGCTGGTGCGTGAAGACGGCAAGTTCGATCCGGGCGACGTCTTTACGCTCGCCTTTGATGTCGCCATGGACCCCGAGTCCACCGAGCAGGCCATCGAGGTCCGCCTCGAAGAGGGCCCGTTCAACGACGTCGACGTCAGCTCGGCCGGCAACGGCCAATTCACCGTCAGCGTGCTGGGCGCGGCCGCCGTCGACCTGACCGGCGCGGGCGGCAGCTTCAACCTGGTGCTGCAAGACCACGACGTCAGCAGCGCCATCGGCGTCACCAACAGCACCCAGGCCCTGACCTTCGTCATCACCGACATCACCGTGCCCTCGCTCAACATCGTCAACGCCGGCAACGCCGACACCCTGCAGGTGCTGCTCGCCACCGGCGTGCCGGCCCGCATCAACGCCGGCACCCAGGACAACAACTTCCTCGTCGGCGGTGACCAGCTGGTCTTTGCCTTCAGCGAGCCGATGGAGGTGGCCACGGTGCAGGCCGACCTCGCCCGCTTGTTGAACCTCGTGGACGCCCAGAACGCCACCAACGTCGTCACCGCCGCCGCCGCCGACTTCGTCGCCATCCTCGGCGGCCGCAGCTTCGTCTACACGCTCAAGGCCGACGAGAAGATCGTCGCCAACGCGGTCTTCACCCTCGGGGCCCTCGACTCGAACACCGTCACCGACGTCGCCGCCGCCAACGACATCGGCGTCAAGCTGCTCGCGAACCAGGTGCCAAAGGCCACGCGCGCGGTGTTCATCGTGCAGGCCGTGCTCGCGCAGGTGGCCGACCAGGCCGTCGTCGGCGACACCGTCGACGTCGTGCTCGGCAACACGCCCCGCGAAGACAACACCATCGAGGCCGGCGACACGCTGGTGTTCGAGTTCAGCAAGACGATGGACCCGGCGACGACCCGCGCCGAGCTCGCGGCCCGCCTCACCAACGGCCCCCTGACCGGCGGCACCCGCAGCGGCACCTTTGTGGCCGCCACGGTCGAGGGCCGCATCGTCGTGCAAAACGGCGGCGCGCTCGTCGGCAACCGCTTCGCGTACACGCTCGAAGCCGACCAGCAGTTCCAGATCACGGCCGCCGACCTGGCCTTTGGCGCGCTGGCCACCACCGTCCTCGACGACAACGGCCTGTCGTTGACCGCCAACCAGAACCCCACGGTCTCTGACGAGAACTTCGACCCTGACCTGGCCCCGACCCTGGCCGCGGTCACCGGCACGCGCGTGGGCACGACCCTGTGCGGCGACGCGGTGCTCGTCGCAGACGACGTCTTGACCTTCACCTTCAGCGAGCCCCTCGACCCGGACTCGGTCGACGAGGTTGAGGCCGCCGTCGTCGTCGCCGTCAACGGCGTGCTCAACGGCGCCGACATCAGCGACGCCGACGTCGCCGTCGTCGGCAACATCGTCGCCAACGTCACCCTGCCGCCGAGCGCGGTGCTGACGACGTCGGCGCCGATCACGTTCACGCTGGCCACGGCCGGCATCCAGGATGCCAATGGCGTTGACGCCGTCACCCTGTCGGCCGCGCTGCCCATCACCGACAAGCTGGCGGCCACGGTGGCCCTGGCCCGCAACTTCGTCGACAACGACGGCCGCCTCGTCGCCGGCGACCGCCTGGCGCTCACGTGGAGCTGCCAGATGGACGAGTTCCAGACCCTCTCGGCCATCCAGGACGCCGTCGACGCGCTGATGGGCGACGGCATCGCCCGCACCACCACCGCCAACAACGTCACCTACGTCGTCGAGATCCTGGCCGGCCGCCAATTCACCGTCGCCGCCCAGGCCACGCTCGCCGTCGGCGCCGTGGCCACCGACCTCGACATCGTCGGCGAGAACGACGACGCCGACGACGGCGGCGATGGCCGCGTGGCCATCGCCGGCCCGTTCAACCTGGTGTTCGACGACCTGCCCGTCGCCGACGTCAGGCTGACCTACGTCATCGGCTCGGCCGACGGCTTCACCGGCATCTTTGCAGCCCCGGCCGCGCTCGAGACCGGCACCTGGTTCCTGTCGTCGGTGAGCGCCGGCCTGACCCGCGGCGACGTCGAGCTGCCGGTGGTGTTCACTGACTTCGTCGCCGAGTGAGCGCCCGCTGTGTGGCGCTGCGTCGAGCAGCGCCACGCACGTCAGACGGCGCGTGAACAAACAAAGGGCGCCCTCCGGGGCGCCCTTTGTTCGTTCCGTGTGACCGCGGTGCTCGACCTCTCTCCCCCGCCCCTCTCTCCATGAGGACATGGAGAAAGGGGAGGAATCCTGCAGCCCTCAGGCGCGTCAGGAGAGCCACCGCTTCAGAATTGCCAGCCGAGCTCGACGTCGAAGCCGCCGGCCCAGACGTTCTGCAAGCCGATCGAGCTGAAGCGCTGCCCCTTGTCGTCGACGTTGCCCGGCGTGTCGTCGTCGTCGAAGCCGATGCGGAAGCTCCGCTGCGCGGCGACGTTGATGAACATGATCGGCAGCACCTGCAGCCGCGCGCCAGCAAACAGGATCTCGTTGTCGGTGGTGAACGAGAACGCCTTGTCGAAGTCGACGGCGTCGAAGTTGCGGTAGTGGTAGCTGGCGAACAGCTGCAGCCAGCCGAGCCCCTGGCTCTCGACGTGGACGGCGAGGTTCTTGGCCTGCAGCACCGCGTCGGCGCCGAGCGGGTAGGCGTCTTCAAAGACGGCGGTGACGGCGAGGTAGTCGACCCAGGCGTAGGAGACTTCGGTGTAGTAGCCGACGCGCCACGGCTCGTTCTGCTGCGCCGCCAGGTAGCCTATCTTGGTGCGCAGATCGGCGCGGTTTTCGGCTGTGCCAAACTGGAACCGATCGACCTCATACATTGTATTGAAATATGACGGCAAGTAGGTCGGCGCAAAGGTTCGCCCCTCAAGGCGCACGCGAAAGGCGTGCGCGGCCTTTTTCTCGCGCGGGCGGCGGCCGGCCTTGACCTCATCGTCTTCGTCCTCGATCGCGCGCACCGGCGTTTCGCCAAAGCTCACGCGCAGCAGGC
>JBKJNL010000644.1:0-11964 GCA_046593615.1 Myxococcota bacterium
CGCGTCGCGCAGCTACCGGCCGGGGCCGCTGCCCGTCGGCACCTGGCACGTCGTCGTCGGCAAGGCGCAGCTCTTGTCAGACGCTCCGGCCGTGCACGTCGAGGTCGTTGTGCGCACCACGCCGACCCTCGCCGCCGACGTCGACCGCGCGCCCTATTTGCCGGCGGTCTTGTCGAGCGCGGCCCGCTTCTACGCCGGCGACCTGCACGTGCACTCCGAAGACAGCGGCGACGCCCGCCCGGCCCTGGCCGAGATCGCCGACTTCGCCCGCGGCAAAGGTCTCGATTTCGTCGTCGTCACCGACCACAACACCGACAGCCAGATCGATCGCCTGACGCCGGCCCAGGCCCTCGAGCCCGATCTGCTGTTCGTGCCCGGCGTCGAATTCACCACCTACGGTGGCCACGCCACCGGCTTCGGCGTCACACGCTACGTCGACCACAAGGTGGGCTTGACGACGACGGTGGCCGAGGCAGTCGCGGCCCTGCAGGGGCAGGGCGTGTTCTCGATCAACCACCCGGTGCTCGACCTCGGCGACCTGTGCATCGGCTGCGCCTGGGTCAACGAAATCCCGGCCCGCGTCGACGGCGTCGAGGTCGCCACCGGCGGCTACCGGGAGTCGGGCTTCCTGTTCAACACCAACGCCCGCGACTTCTGGGATCGCCTGCTCGACGACGGCAGCCACGCGGCCCCGCTCGGCGGCTCCGACGACCACCGCGCCGGCGTCGACATCGGCCCCTTCGGCTCGCCCATCGGCAACCCGACCACGATGATCTTTGCCGACGAGCTCAGCGTCGCCGCCCTCACGCGCGGCATCAAAAACAACCGCGTCGTCGTCAAGCTGCAGGGACCCGACGACGCCATGGTCGACCTGCAGACCGACCCGGCGCGCGACGGCGACACCGTGGTCAGCGACGACGCCATCACGCTGACGGCGACCATCACCGGCGGGATCGGTTGGCAGGCCCGCTTCCTGGAACGAGGCAACCCCGTCGACTTCGACGACGGCAGCGAGCTCGTCGACGTCGACGCCGATCCCTTCGTCGTGACGCGCACCGTGCGCGCGCCGGACACCGGCGAGCAGCGCTGGCGCGTCGAGCTGCTGTTCGACGACCACGTGCAGGTCGTCACCGGCCACGTCTGGGTGAAGCGGAGCCCCGAACCGCCGCGCCCCGACGGGTGCGGCGGCTGCGGCAGCTTCGGCAACGTCGCGCTGGCGCCGCTGCTGCTCGTGCTGCGTCAACGACGACGACAGCGGCTGCCGGGGCTGCCGCCAGGGGTGTGACACAGCTCGCTGCCCCCGTCGTCAACGACGTTAGGCTGCCCGCGTCATGAGCGCTCCTCTCTCTCCCACCGCCGCGGCGCCCCGCGAAAAAGGCCGTGCCAAGGCGCGGCCCACGACGAGCCGCGGCTCGCGCGACACCCACAGCCGCGCCGTGGCCCACCGCTTCGCCGGCGCCTGCGCCCGCTCCCTCGACGACGTCATCGCCATCGGCGTCCGCTTCGACGACGACGACGCCGGCTATGGCGAGACCCTGGTTGTGCGCTTGCGCCCCGGCCGCATGGAGGCCCTGGGCTCAATCCGCGGACCCTCACAAGCCGTGGCCCTGCTCGGCGGCGACCCGGTGGTGCTCGACGCCGGCGGCGCCCTGCGCAACCTGGCCGGCGACGCCCTGCTCGGCGGCGTTGCCGACATCCACGGCGACGTCCAGCACGCCAGCGGCGCCGCGCAGCCCCGGCTGCTCGCCCTGTGCGGCGATGACATCGTCGACGTCGAGAACCGCGTCACCGTGGCCCGCGTCGCCGGCGCCCTGTCGGTCCGCGGTGGGGTGGTGCGCACCGCCGACGGCGTCGTCGACCTTGATGGCAACGTCCGCGTCGTTGGCGCCGTCGACGCCGCCGCCGTCGACGCTGCCGGCACGCTGGCCTTTGCGCGCGGCAAGACCCTGACCGTGGGGGCCACGTCGATGGCCCTGCCGTTCGCCGCGCATGTGCTCTGCCACGTGGCGCTGCCCGCGGCCGATCGCGGTGCCCCTGGAGCTCGCGGGCGTTGGTTCGTCGGCGGCCGATCCGGCGGCCTCGCCGTCGTCGAAGAGGACGTTGTGTGCGTGCTGCGCCCGTCGCTGCGGGCCCACACCCTGGCCGCCGTGCCCGGTCTGCCCGGTCACGCCGGCGGGCTGCTCGTCGTCAGTGACTTGTTCGTGGCCACCAGCGACGACGGCGTCGACTTCATCAGCCGCGACCTCGCCTCGTACGTGCGCCTCGCCGAGAAGCACGCCGGCTGAGGTCGCGACCAGCGCGCGCCCCGATCAAACGCGGCGGACGGCGCGGACCTCGCCACCAAACAGCGACAGGGCCTTTTGCACGACGGGGTGCGCCTTTGCGTGGGCCTCGAGGCGGGCCTGCAGCTCTTTGCGCAGGGCGTCTTCGGCGTCGTGGATCGAGGGCGGGCCGACGCTGTTGGCCTCGTCTTTGGACGCCTTTAGCTTGAGCCGTTTGCCAAAAGCCTTTTCGAGCTTCGCCAGGATCTCGGCGTCGTTGCTCAGCGCGGTGGCATCGTCGACGGTGTGGGCGGTCGGGAACACCACGTCGGCGACGTCGTTCTCGAGGCGCTTGAGCCGCCCGAGCCGAAAGGTGCCCGCCCGCGAGCGTTGCAGCGAGGCCACGAATGCCCGCCAATGGGGATCGACGCCGGGCAGCTCGAAGCTCTGCAGCGGGTCGACGTCGTCTTCTTCTTCGTCGGCGACGACGGCGGCGGCGACGGCGGCAGCGGCCACTGCGGACGTCGTCGTCGAAGTCGCTGACAGCGCTGGCGCCGCGTCGGCGTCTTCCTGCTCGTCGTCGGTGGCGGCCTCGGCCGTCGGCGCCGGCGCCGCCGTCGGGACGACGATGTCGGGTTCGTCTTCACCGTCGGAATTCTGCGCGGGGGCCGTCGCCGTCGCGTTCAGCGGCGGCGCGTTCAGCGTCGGCGCGCTCGCGGCTGCGGTCGCTGTCTTCGTCGCTGCCGTCGTCGCTGTCGTCGTCGTCGCTGTCGTCGTCGGCGTCACTGTCGGCGTCACTGTCGGCGTCGCTGTCGGCGTCGCTGTCGGCACCGGCAGAGGTGCTGGCAACGGCGGCGGGAGCACGCGGGCAAAGGCCTGGGTCGCGATGCCCAGCGGCGTCGACGACGCTGGCGAGGCGCGTTCGACGAGGGGCGGCACCGAGAGCCCTTTGCTCAAGCGCTCGAGGCGCACGAGGGCTTCGCTGATCAGCAGCGCGTCGCCGATGGGCGGGCGGCGGCACATCTTGAGCAGCACGAGCTCGAGCGCCAGGCGGGCGTCTTCGGCGTTGGCGACGACGTCGATGCCGTCGAGGGCCATGCCCAGCAGGCGCAGCGCGTCTTTGCTGTCGGTGGACTTCGCGCGGTCGTCGATGCGGGCGAGGTCGTCGTCGGCGAGGTCGGCGAAGCCGGTGATGCTGCCGGTGGCCTGTGACACCGAGATGTGGCGCAGCTCTTCGGCGATGAGGCTCAAGAGCTGCTTGAGATCAAAGCCGCGCAAAAAGGCGCTCTCGATGACCGTGAGCACGGCCCGGGCGTCGCCGACGATCACGGCGTCGACGGCGGCGGCAATGGTGCGGCGGTCGATCAGGCCGAGGGCTTCGGTGACAGCGGCGGTGCTGATGATCGCGCCGCCGTCGGCGACCCCGCTTTCGTCGATGCGGGCGGCGCCGGCGAAGCTCAGCACCTGGTCGGTGAGCGAGAGCGCGTCGCGCATGCCGCCTTCGGCCGCGCGGGCGATGACCTGCAGGCCGCCCATGTCGATGCCGAGCTTCTCGGCCGCGAGCACGGTCTCGAGGCGCTGCACGATGGTCGCCGTCGGGATGCGGCGAAAGTCGTAGCGCTGGCAGCGCGACAAGATCGTCACCGGGATCTTGTGGGCTTCGGTGGTGGCAAAGATGAACTTCAGGTGCGGCGGCGGCTCTTCGAGGGTCTTCAACAGCGCGTTAAAGGCGCCCGACGAGAGCATGTGCACCTCGTCGATGATGAAGATCTTGCTGCGCGCCATCTGCGGAAGAAAACGCGCCTGCTCTTGCAGGTCGCGCACCTGCTCGACGCCGTTGTTGGAGGCACCGTCGATCTCGACGACGTCGACGGCCTGCCCCTGCTGGATGCTCGTGCACATGCGGCACTCACCGCAGGGCTTCGACGTCGGTCCCTTCTCGCAGGTGAGGCAGCGGGCGAGGATGCGGGCCAGCGTCGTCTTGCCGACGCCGCGGCTGCCGGTGAACAGGAAAGCATGGGCGATGCGGCCGGTCGACAACGCGCGCACCAGCGTCTGCACGACGCTGTCCTGGCCGACGACGTCGTGGAAGGTCTGCGGCCGGTATTTCCGGGCCAACACCTGGTAGGTCAAGAGCGCTCCTCACGTCCGCGGGTCTGGATGCGGGCGACCTGCCGGCGCCGACACCGGCGACATGCTGGCGACGATGCCGGCGGTGATCGACGTCGTCATCCCGCCCCGCAGCCATGCATGGCGGAGGCGATCGGCGCAACGGGGACCGCGGTCGCCGGCGTCGGCTCCGTCGACTTTCAATGTCTGGTGAAGACGTTAGAGATCGGGCCAGATCCCGTGCATGATCAAAGCAGAAAGCGTCACGGCAAAAATACCTGAGAACAGCGACACCAACAGCAGCACCACCGCCCCGGGGCGCCGTCCCGAGCGCTTCAGGGCGAGCATCTGCCGCTTGCGCACCACCAGGCCGCCGGCGCCGAAGCCGGTGGGGAACATGGCCATGGTGACCCCGGCGATGCCGCGCGACGCGCTCTCGGATGCCATCAACGCCGTGGCCACCCAGGCGAACAGGGCAATGAGCAGGGCCGCCACGGGCACGAACCCCAGCGGGCCGTAGTTCTTCGCTGCAGGGCCGCTTGGGCCCGATCCGCTGACGTTTCTTTTCATGACGCGTTTCCGGGCAGGTCGAGGTCACCGGCGTCGGGTCGTGTCGCACCGGGCGCGCTGGCCTGTGCCGTTCCAGGAGGGCGTTGATTCATGACGATCATATTACTCACAGGTGCAGATTCAGAGCAGGACACGGGCGACGACTGCATACATCACCCGTCTTCGCCGACCACCGGCGCGATGAGGATCGAGAAACGCGTGTCGCCGATTTGAAAGGCGTCGCCGTCGAGCAGGGTCATTTTTTCAATGCGGTCGCCGTCGACAAAGACGCCGTTGCTGCTGCCGAGGTCTTCGAGCTCGAAGAAGCCGCCGCCGTTGCGCTTGATGCGGGCGTGGCGGGCTGACGCTGACTTCTCGGCGAGGACGATGTCGCAGACCGGGTCGCGGCCGATGACGGTCTCGGTGCGCTCGAGGGGCACGCGCACCTCGGCGCCGCTCTTGCCACGCTTGAAGGTCAGCTCGGCGGCGGTGCTGCGTCGACGTCGCTGGGCCAGCTTGCCGGCCAGCTCTTTCAAGCGAAACGGCTGGGTCTTTTCTTCCTTGGGCGGCGGCGCTGGCGCCGCCGGCGTCGACGTCTCGGGAGCCGCGCCACCGGCCGCTGTGCCCGACCCCGCACTCGACGCCGCACCCGACGCCGCACCCGGCGTCGTCGCCGGCGGCCTGGCCGCGGCTGCGGGGTTCTCTGGTTTGTCGCCCGGTTTGTCGACCACGCCGCGAGCCTACGTGGTTCTGATTGTGGGCCGCGCGGTGTCGAGCGCGGCCAGCAGGTAGGAGAGGCAACCGCCGACAGCGTCGTCGACGACGGCGGCGGGATCGCGGGGGTTGAAGCGCTGGAAGATCGACGGCGCCCAGAGGTGTTGGGCCAGGCTGCTCCAGATCGGAAAGACCTCGACCGTGAGGCTCAAGGTGCCGTGCACGTGGTGCAGGTGGTCTTCGAGCTCGCCGGTGAAGACATCGAGCGGCGCGCACATGAAGGTGATGGCCTGGTGCGTCGACTGCCCGCGGCGCCAGGCGCGGCACAGCCGGCGGTAGGTGCGGGCGTCGCTCGACGACGTCACCTTGGGCGGGATCAACGTCCCCATGAACGAGTGGAATGACGCGGCGGCGTGAAAGCGGTGCTCTCGCGCCAGGGCGTCGACGGCCCGCGCCTCGGGCTCGGAGAACGGCGCGGTGCCGCGGTAGGTGGGCTCCGACGACGACGACGCCCCCGTGGCCGCCAGGAAAAACGGCTTGGCGCCGTGGGGCAGGGGGAAGTTGCGGTTGAGGTCGACGCCGTTCTTGTTGCAGCGCACCTGCTTCAGCGTGCCGTGGCCGCGCAGCTCTTCGGTGCGGGCCGCGCCGTCGGGGTTCAAGCAGGGCGCGACGACGACGTGGGCCCGGGCTCGCAGCGCGGCGCCGCGATCACCGGCCAGGGCTTCGAGCAGGGCGAGGGCGCATTGGGCGCCGATCCACTCGACGCCGTGGAGGTTGGCGTTGACCAGCACCGTCGGCGTGCCGCCCGACGACCCCGATGACGATGACGGGATCACCGCTGCCCGCAGCGGGCGATCCTCGACGGAGCGGCCGAATTCGACGATGGAGCCGCCGGCGGCGCGGGCGCTGTCGTCGAGGCGGGCTTCGCGGTCGGCGCAGGTGCCGTAGACGGGGTCGATCGCCGAGCTGGAATTCACATCGGCATCCATGCTGGAATTCATGTCGGAATTCATGTCGGAATTCACATCGGAATTCATCGGGGCAGCGCCGCCAGCACGATGTGCAGCAGGCCCTCGGGATCATCGGTGTGCACCCAGTGACCGGCGTCGGCGACGACGTGGTCGACGACGACGCCGGTGGCCGCGGCGGCGGCCACGCGCTCTTGCTCCTCGGCGCTCCAGCGGTCGCTCTTGCCACCGCGCACCAGGTGCACGGCGAGGTCGGGGCGGTGGGCCAGCAGGCGCGGCCAGAGATCGAGGCGGCCGAACGACGACAGCATCCCGGGGATCGCCGCCAGATCGAATTTCCAGCGCAGGTGCTCGTCGAGGTTGGTGGTCATCCACTGGGCGAGCGCTTCGCTGAGGCCGCGGGCGCGCAGCTCGACGACCAGATCTTTTCGCGAGGCCACGGGCATGGGCACGCCGGCGATGGCGGCGAGCACCCGATCGATCTCTTCGACGACGGCCGGAGGCGCGCCCGGCTCGGGAACGCCCCGCTCGGGATCGCCCGGCGCGGGATCGCCGCTGAAGCTGCGCCGCCCAGGCGGGCTGTCGACGACGACAGCGACGGCGACGGCGGCGTCTTTCAGCGCGAGATCGAGCATGGCTTTGCCGCCCCACGAGTGGCCGATCAGCACCCGCGGTCGCAGGCCGAGGTGGCGGCACAGGCGGGCCACGTCGTCGGCGGCGGCCTCGACGCTGTGCGGACCGGGCAGCCCGTGCGACTGCCCATGGTTGCGCAGGTCGACGAGCAGGGCCCGTTGGCCGGGCGCGCGCTCGACGAGCTTTCTGGCAAAGCTCTTCCAGTTGTTGCGCGAGCCGAGGATGCCGTGGGCGAAAACGACGACGTCGTCGCTGGGTTCCTCGGATCCGGATGCCGGAGCGAGGGGGGCGACGACGTCGTGGGCGAGCAGGTCGGTCAGCATGGGGTTCGGCAGCATGTGCGGTGTGCTGCCATCTGCCCCTGCTCGTTTCACGCGGGGGCAGGTGTTGGATCAGGGCTTCTTGAGGGCCGTGATCAGCTTCTGGCTCTTGGCGTTGCCCGACGCCTTTTTGGGGCTGTCTTTGCCGCCGCCCGACGCGCGCCCGCTCGAGGCTGCGGGAACATCGGGGAGCTCTTCGGCGCGGCCGGTGGCGATGTGGGCGTCGACCTCGCGGTCGAGCAGCTCAGCGGCCAGCTCGTCGGTCACGGCGTTGCTTTGCAGCTCGGCCTCGGCCCGCACGCTGACACCGTGGTGCATGCGCACCACCGCCTCTTCTAGCGACGAGAGCTGCCGGGCCACCTTGGGCTCGAGGCTCGTCAGCCGACGCGTCTGCGTCTGCTTGGTCGTCGTGGTCGTCGTCGTCGTCGTCGCTGCCGTCTTGCGGGCCATTGCCGCCTCCAAAAGCCGTTGCCGCACCGTAGCGGGGGCCCGATCGAGGATCAAATTCTCGTTCCGTGCGCGACGACGAAAACGTCGACGACGACGAAGCCGCATCGTGCTGCCACCGATCTCCGCAGGGTCGCGCTGACGGTGGCGATGGTGCTTGCGCTGATGCGCTGGGCGGGGTCGGGCCGCCACGCGCCGGAGCAGAAAGGTAATAAAGGTCCATGCTCCTGATCGCTCTGGCTCTCCTCGCTGCTCCCGTCGCCCCTGCAGTGCCCGCTGGCCCGACGTTGTGGACCGCGTCGGACGTCAAGCAGAAGCCCTTGTTCGTGGCGCCGTCGGTGGCGCCGCTCGTCGAGCGGATGGAGCCCGCGGTGCTCGTGGTGTTCACCGAGGGCCAGTCGCCCGAGGGGCTCGGCCCGCACGAGGGGATGGGCATGCCGATGCCGCCCCTGCCAGGCCTGCCCGAGGGGCACCCGCCGATGGGTCCGACGGGCCCGATGGGTCCGATGAGCGGCGACGACATGCCCGTGCGCGGCCAGGGCGCCGGCTTCTTGATCAGCAAGAACGGCTACGCCCTGACCAACCACCACGTCGTCGAAGGCGCCACCCGCGTCAGCGTCTTTGTCGGCGACGACCACACCGAGATCGACGCCGACGTCGTGGGCTCCGACGAAAAGAGCGACGTCGCCCTCATCAAGCTCAAGAGCGACCGGGTCGACTGGCCGTTCATCCCGCTGGCCGACTCCGACAAGGTCAAGGTCGGCGACTACGTCGTCGCCATCGGCTCGCCCTTCGGCCTCGAGCAGAGCGTCTCGCTCGGCATCGTCTCGGCCCGCGGCCGCCGCGACATCGCGCCCTCGGGTCGCCAGGGGTTGTATGATTTCATGCAGACCGATGCGTCGATCAACCCAGGTAATTCGGGCGGTCCGCTCCTCGACGCCTATGGCGCGGTCGTCGGCATCAACAGTGCAGTGAATGCCGCAGGATCGGGCATCGGCTTCGCCATCCCGATCAACATGGTCAAGCGCATGATCCCGGCCCTCGTCGAGAGCGGCCGCTACGAGCGCTCGTGGCTCGGCGTGTCGATCCAGCCGATCGATCCCGAGATCGTCGCCGGCCTCGGCCTGAAGTCGTCGCGTGGTGCGCTGGTGCGTGAGGTCGTCGCCGGCGGCCCCGCCGAAAAAGCCGGCGTGCAGCCCGGTGACGCGATCCTCACCTTTGACGGGCGCACGGTGCGCGAGGCCAACGAGCTGCCGCTGCTCGCTGGCGACGCCGGCGTCGGCGCCACCGTCACCCTCGGCGTGGTGCGCGATCAAAAGCCGCTCAACCTCAAGCTCCTGCTCGGTCCGCACCCCGACAACGCCCGCCTGGCAAAGAAGCAAAAGGCGCCGTCGGCCGGGCTGCCGGCCCCCGATCCGCAAAAGGCCAGCCTCGGCGTGTCGGTGCTGTCGCTCGACGGCGAGAGCCGCGCGCGGCTGGGCCTGCCCAAGGATGTCAGCGGCGCCCGCATCACAAAGGTGCGGCCCGGCAGCCCGGCGTTTTTCGCCGGCGTCGCCCCCGATGACGTCGTCGTCGGCATCAACGGCGCCGGCGTCACCGGCGGCGAAGACTTCGCCACCCGGGTCAAGGCCGTGCCGTCGGGTGCGCTGCTGCGCTTGAACTTGCGCCGCGGCAGCTCGCTGATCTTTGCCGCCATGAAGAAGCCGTGAGCGATCGGATTCCTGCGGCCCGCGCCGGCATCGACGCCGACGTCGAACCTGACATCGACGCCGCCATCGACGCCGACATAGATGCCAGGGCAAAAAAGATACGCGTGTTGGCGTTTGACGTCGACGGCGTCGCCACCGACGGGCGGCTCTTCTACGGCAAGGACGGCTGCGCCCTGCACGCCTTTCACGCCCGCGATGGGCTCGGCCTGGTGCGGGCCCGCGAGGCGGGCATCGTGCTGGCGGCGATCAGCGGGCGCACGTCGGCGAACGTCGAGGCCCGCCTGAGCGAGCTCAAGGTCCCGCACATCCGCCAGGGCGTGTGGAAAAAGGCCGCCGAGCTGCAGGCCATCCTCGACAGCGTCGGCGCCGACTGGAGCCAGTGCTGCTTCGTCGGCGACGACGTCAACGACGTCTCGTGCCTGAAGCGGGCCGGCCTCGCCTGCTGCCCGCGAGACGCCGTCGACGACGTCTTTGCGCACGTGCACCTCGTGTCGCGCCGAGATGGCGGGCACGGGGTCTTGCGCGAGATCGTCGAGCGCATCCTGCGGGCCCAGGGCAAGTGGACCATCGACGACGAGCCGCTGCCCTGATGCCGGCCCATCGCCTCTGCTGCCGTGACCGGGCCGCACCGACGGGGCCGCCCTTGTCGTCGACGTGCTGACCCCGTAGCGACGCAGCATGAGCGAAAAGCCCGCCACTGCCGCCCCGTCGAACAACGTCCTCGGCGATCCGCTGGTGCCGTGCTCGATGAGCCCGAAGACCGGCTGGTTCAGAAACGGTTGCTGCGACACCGACGACGGCGACGTCGGCAGCCACACCGTGTGCGTGCGCGTCACCGCCGCGTTCCTCGCGTTCAGCAAGAGCGCCGGCAACGATCTGTCGACGGCGCAGGGCGGCTTCCCCGGCTTGAAGCCCGGTGATCAGTGGTGCCTGTGCGCGCCCCGCTGGCAAGAGGCCTTCAAGGCCGGGCACGCGCCCCACGTCATGTTGGCCTCGACCCACGTCGGCGCCCTCGAGCACGTGGCCCTCGCCGACCTCATGCACCACGCCCTCGACGTCGCCTGATGTTTTCGCTCAGGCGCTGAGCAGCGCCAGGCCGCACACCGCTTCGTCGAGGCCCGCGAAGCCGCCGGCGTTGTGCACCAGCCCCCGCTTCGCGTTCTGCACCTGCCGCACCCCGGCCTCGCCCCGCAGCTGCAAGACCACCTCGTGGAACATCGCCAGTCCAGTGGCCGCCAGCGGGTGGCCCTTGCCGATCAAGCCGCCGCTGGGGTTCACCGACGACGACGGCAACGACGACAGCCCGAGGGCCTCCAGGGCCACCACCGTGGCGTGCGCCGTGGCGTCGTGCACTTCGACGACGTCGACAGCTTCGTCTTCGATGCCGGCGTCGCTGGCGCGCTCGCGCAGCACAGCCACGGTGCGCTCGAGCACCGACGGCTCGTCGACGTCGCTGCGGCCGCCGCTCAACCGGGCCAGGGCCCGCAGGCGCACGGCCCGGGCCTGCGTCGACGCCGGCTGGGCCTTCAACCACGTGCCCGAGGCGACGACGACGGCGGCGGCTCCGTCGGCGAGGCCGGTGACCATCGAGCGCGTAAACGGCGCCAGCGCGACCTTGTCGGCCAGCACCTCGGCTGCGGTGGTCGGGCCGCGCTTGCTGGCGTTCTTGTTGTGGGCGGCGTGGGCGTGGGCGGCGGCGGCGACGTCGGCCAGCTGCTGCAGCGTCGTCGTTCCTTTTTGCAGCGCGCGTTGTGCCAGCAGCGCGCAGACATCGAGGGTCAACAGCCGCGTCGGTGACGGCGAGAACGCCACGCCGAGCTGCTGCGCGAGGGCCTGGTAGACGGCGAGCGTCGCCGCCGGATCGAGCTGGTCGAGGGCGCCGGCGAACAGCGGCCCGAGCTGCGTCGGGTCGGGCAGAAACGTCTTGTCGACGCCGATGGCCACGGCGCTCTCGGCCTGGCCGCTTTGCACGAGCAGCGCCGCGGTCTCGACGGCGACGAAGCCGGTGGCGCAGGCGGCTTCGACGTCGGTGACGGCGACGCCGGGCAGGATCGCCTCGCGCACCAACGGCGCCAGGACGTGGACACCGCGGGCGCTGTGCTGGCCAAAGGCCCCGAGCGCGCACGATCCAAAGACGACGCCGTCGACGACGACACCGCCGACGACGCTGCCGACGACGCTGCCGCCGTCGGCTTCGCCGACCTCGGGTCCGCCGCGCACATCGGCGAGGGCGCGCACGACGGCTTCGCGGGCG
>JBKJNL010000688.1:0-2775 GCA_046593615.1 Myxococcota bacterium
CCAGCAGATCGGCGCCCTGCTCGCCGAGCGCGGCTCGTCGCTGCGCACCGGCGCCGGACCGGGAATCATGACCGCCGGTCCCGAGGGCTACAAAGCCGCGCTCAAGACCCTGAACGCCGCCGGCGCCGCGGGCGCGAGCCTGCCGAGCACGAGCACGAGCACGGGCACGAGCACGGGCACGAGCACGAGCACGAGCGCCCTCACCCAGGCGACGGCCACCACCGCCAAAGGCACCGTGACGACGACGACGCTGTCGCCGGAGCTGGCGCTGCATCCGGCCGTGGCCGGCATGACCGACGCCACCAAGACCCAGGGCTTTCGCATCAAGCTGCCGTTCGAGCAGAGCTGGAGCGACGCCATCGACGTCGGCGCCGAAGCCAAGCTGTTCCCGTACCGCAAGCTCGCGCTCTACGAGAACTGCAAGGGCGTCGCCGTCTTCCCCGGCGGCTACGGCACGCTCGACGAGCTCTTCGAGGTCATGGCCCTCGGACAACAGGGAAACTTCAGCAAACCGTTGGCCGCCGTCGGCATCGAATTCTGGCAGGCCGTCCTCGACCCCATCGAAAGAGCCGCCGTCACAGGGCGCGCGCTCATCCCGCAGGCCGAGTGGGACAAGCTCAAGCTCACCGACGATCCAAAGGCGCTCCTCCAGCACTTCGACGACGGTGCGGTCACCGCGAAGCCCTATGAGCGCGACCCCGTGGCCCGGGCCAAGAAGCTCTCGCGCGAGATCGAAGAGAGCATCAACGTCCTCGATCGCCTGCCGCCGGCGGTGACCTTCCTCGGGGGCCGGCGTCTCGACGACGACGACCACACGCTGTCGATGGCCAGGGACCTCGCCGCGCTCTTGACCAAAGCCGGCGTGCCGCTGCGCGTGGGCTCGGCCGGCGTCGTCGCCGAAGCCGTCTGCAAAGGCGTCGCCGACGTCGACAAAGATCGCCTGGTGCAGGGCGTGTTGCTGGGCAAGCTGACCGGCGAGCGCGACCTGCCAAACCTCCAGGTGCACCAGAGCGTCGACGAGCTCATCACCCACAAAGAGATCGTCGCCCGTCGCAGCCAGGCGCTCGTCGCCCTGCCCGGCGGCTTGAACACCCTCGGCGAGGTGTTCTCGGTGTTGACGCAGATCCAGACCGGGCACCTGCCCAAGATCCCGATCGTCCTCGTCGGCAAAGATTATTGGGGCCCGATCTTCGACGCCCTCAAAGAAAAGATGCTCTCGCCCGAGCGCAAGACCATCAGCCCCGAAGACCTCGACCTCGTCGTCATCACCGACGACCCCGCCGCCGCCCTGCAGGCGATGAAGCCATCGCTGACGGCAACGACCGCGCAGCACGAGACCGTCGACGGTGTCGTCGCGCCGCCCCTCGGCCAGACGCTGTTCGAAGGCGACAACGCGACGATGCTCAACCCGCCCGGCGAGCGGCTGGCGAAGTGGCTGAACGGGGATGCTGCAGGCGCCATCAAGGGCAAGAACCAGATCACGGCCGGCATCGCCCACGACGTCGTCGCCTCCCGCGCGTTCGCCGTCGAGCACCTCGACAAGAGCGTCGTCGACCTGCTCGATCAGCGCGGCGTCGACGTGCGGCACGTGGCCTGGGCCCTCGACCACGGCGTCACGCCAACGGTGGTGTCTTCGTTGCTCGCGAGCGGCTCGGGCAAAGAGGCCTTTCGCTTCCTGTGGTCGTGCGCGCCGATGGCCGCCTACAAAGACATCGGCAGCCACGCCCAGAACATCGCCGCGCGCTGGGCGCCCCACCAGGACGTCGTGTTCCAACGCTTCACCGAGCTGGCGACGTCACGGCACCTGCAGAACCCCGACGCGCTCAAGAGCTGGCTCGAAGGCATCGCGGCGCCGTCTTCGCCGGGTGACGGCTACTGCACGATGCTCGGCGACGCCTGGGATCTGGTGTCGGCCGGCCACAAGGTCGCGCTCGAAGAGCACGCCCGCGGCCTCGGCGACATCATCGATTTGACGACGTCGACGGTCTACCAGCACAAGCGCGTGCTCTCGCGGCACCTGGCACCGGCCCTGAAAAAAGCCGCCGAGCAGCTGAAGGGCACCGACAACGCCGCCGGCGCGCCACCCGGCATGCGCGGCGTCGTCCACCTGGACCTGCGCAACAACGGCCACTTCAACCGCCTCGACGACGCCACCCTGGCCGCTCGGGTGGGCTCGATGACCTTTGCCAACGACCGCGTCGACGAGATCCACCTGCTGCTCGACGATCGGCTCCTGTCGTTCGGCAAAGACGGCAAGCCCATCATCGCGCCCTGACGCGAGCTCGCTGCGACCGCTCGGGCCACGCGTCGCGATCCGCCCCACCGGGTCCGGCCTGCCATCGGCGTCACGGTCGCTCACGCGGGCCCGAGCGGCCCTGGAGCGAACGACCGGGGCGGGACCGACGTCGCGGCGCCACGGCACGGCCTCTGCTTTACCCTGTGTGACGTTGCCGCGGGCGTCACCGCCAACGGCTCGGAGGCAGCATGCGACCCACCCACCCCACCCCCGGACCTCTGCCCGCGCTGACCCGCTTCGACGGCGTCGACGGCGCCGACGGCGCCTCGCTGCGCACCGCGCTGCCGCTCGTGCTGCTGGCCCTGTCTTTCACGATGATCGTGTGGGCGGCGACGTCGTGCGGCGGCTTCGATGCCACCGCTGAGTGCCAGACCGCCTGCGGCCGCTACGCCTCGTGCAACGACGCCGAATTCGACGCCGGCGCCTGCACCGAGGCCTGCGCCGACCAGGCCGTCGGCGACGCCGACTTCCAGACGCGC
>JBKJNL010000739.1:0-4522 GCA_046593615.1 Myxococcota bacterium
GTTCTCCGCCCCCGCCGTCACCCAACAGATCGACACCTCCCAGATCGAGTCGGCCGTCAGGGCGCCGCCGCCGCAGCCGACGCCGCACCAGCTGGCCCCCCTGCCCCCTCCGCCGCAGAAGCACCAGCAGCCGACGACGTCACCGACGCCCACGGTCAGCGCCGAGCACAGCCCGCCCGCCGGTCCGCCGTCGGAACCCCCCCGCGAATAGCGCGCACCCGGCTGGGCCCACCACGGATTGCGGCCCTGAAGCGGTGTCCCCTTGTCAGGCCGCGCTCCTCGCGCCGCGACGACCGGGCCCCTGTGGCATCCCACCCAAGGCGTCCGTTCACCCGCGGCATGTGCGGTCACGGGGGCAGGTTCGCTAAGTTGAGTGCCAGCCAGAAGACAGACACCAGATCGTGCCCCCGCAGCGAGCCCCGAGATCGTGACATCAGACCCCTGCCCGGATCTCCCGCTCCGGGGCCACTCGGGCCTGGGCCCCGCCGAGACCCTGGCGTCGCTGGCGCCGTTTTATCGTTTTGCTTGTTCCCGTGCGAAGGACTTCGCGTGCCTCTTCTCTCCCGCCCCGCTCCCGCTGCCGTTGTTTCGTCAAAGAAGCGTGCGCTCTTGAACAAGAGCGCGCTCTTGCCAGCGCTGCTGTTGGTGGGCGGTCTGGGGCTGCTGGGGTCCGACTCGCGGGCCGGCAACGACGACGCCGAAGCCCTCTCCGAGCTGCGGGTCTTCAACCGCGTCGTGCTGCTCGTGAAAGAGCAGTACGTCGAGCCCGCGCGCATCCGCCCCAAAGAGATGTTGCGGGCCGCGCTCGACGCCGTCGAAAAATCGGTGCCCGAGGTGCTGGTCGAAGACGTCGACGACGACACCATCAAGGTCAGCGTCGGCAACGAGCAGCGCGTGTTCGACATCCACGACGTCACCACGCTGTGGGAGCTGTCGTTTCGCTTGAGCGCCGTGTTCCGTTTCCTGGAGACGCGCATCTCGGCCGACGTCGACAAAAAGGACGTCGAGTACGCAGCCGTCAACGGCATGCTCGGCAAGCTCGACCCGCACTCGGTGCTGCTCGAGCCCAAATTCTCGCAGGAGATGAAGCTCTCGACCAAAGGCGAATTCGGCGGCCTCGGCATCGTCATCTCGATCCGTGACGGCGGACTGACCGTCATCTCGCCCATCGACGGGACGCCCGCCGACCAGGTCGGCATCAAGGCCCAGGACAAGATCGTCAAGATTGGCGAGGAGTCGACGGTCAACATGGGCCTCGACGAAGCCGTCGAACGCCTGCGTGGCAAGCCCGGCACCACCGTCGTCATCTGGATCTCGCGCAAGGGCTGGGAAGAGCCCCGCCGCTTCGACATCGTCCGCGCCGTCATCAAGGTCGACAACGTCGCTGCCGAACGCACCGGCGACTTCGCCTACGTGAAGATCAAGCAGTTCGGTGGCCACGTCGCCGACGAGGTCGTCGCCGGCGTCGAGAAGACGGCGGCGCTGTCAAAGACGCCGCTCAAGGGCATGATCCTCGACCTGCGCAACAACCCCGGCGGCCTGCTCGATCAGGCCATCGAGGTGTCGAACCTGTTCTTGAAAGATGGCGTCCTCGTCGTCACGCAGGAGGGCCAGGCCAAAGACGGTCGGCGCGAAGTCATGGCCCGCGCCAAAAACCAGCGCATCGATCTGCCCGTCGTCGTGCTCGTCAACGGCGGCTCGGCGTCGGCGTCGGAGATCGTCGCCGGTGCCCTGAAGAACCGCGGCCGCGGCTTGATCGTCGGCGACCAGACCTTTGGCAAAGGCAGCGTGCAGCAGCTCTACGACTTCCCCGATACGTCGTCGTTGAAGCTGACCATCGGCCAATACCTGACGCCGGGTGACGAGAGCATCCAGAGCATCGGCATCACGCCCGACCTGCTGCTGCACCCGATTCTCGCCGCTGACAAAGAGAACATGAACATCCTCCCCGACGAGCACACGCGCGAAGAAGACCTCGATCGCCACCTCGACGACCTGACGCGCATCAAGAAGAACAAGCCGATCTTCGAGCTCGCCTACCTCGCCGAGAGCGTCGACAAAGACGAAGCCGAGCGCCGCGAAGCCAACACCAAGCTCGTGGAAGACTTCGAGATCAAGCTGGCCAAGCGCCTGCTCGATCAGGTGCCGCCGTCGCCCGCGTCGTCGTCGCCGTTTGGTCAGCAAAAGGCGCCCATCGTCGGGCGCGACCAGCTGAGCGCCCTGGCCCGGCCGGTGGTCGACCAGGTCAGCCTCGAAGAAGACAAGAAGATCGATGCGGCGTTGCTGAAGCTGGGCGTCGACTGGAGCAAGGGTCCGTCTGCTGCGGGCTCGGCGCTGGCGAAGGTCAGCATCTCGGTGGTCGACAACAAGCCGGTAAAGGCCGGCGACACGCTGCAGCTGACCCTCGAAGCGCACAACGACGGCGCCACCACCATGCACCGCGTGCGCGGCAACACGACGTCGACGCTGGGCTACCTGTCGGATCGTGAATTTCTGTTCGGCAAGATCGAGCCGGGCCAGAGCAAGCGCTTCACCATCGACGTCAAGATGCCCAAAGAGATCCAGGCCCGCCACGACGTCGTCCGCGTTGCCATCGCCGACGACGCAAAGGCGCTGACCACCGTCGACGTCCCGATCACCACCGAGGGGCTGGCGCGCCCGCGCTTCAGCTACAGCCTGTTCATCGACGACGCCCCGTCGTCGAAAGAGTCCCGGGACACCAACGGCAACGGCGACGGCCTGCTGCAGCTGGGCGAGAGCGTCGCCCTCGTCGTCGGCATCAAGAACACCGGCACCGGCGACGCCGCCGAGCCCACCGGCCTGCTGAAGAACCTGGGCGGCTCCGAGGTGTTCATCGACACCGGTCGCCAGAAGCTCGAGCCCCTGGCGCCTGGCAAGAACGGCACCGCCCGCTTCTTGTTCAAGGTGCAGCAGCCAACGCGCACCAGCGCCAACGAAGGCGGCGACGGCGTCACCACCACGCCGCAAAAGGTCGAGCTGCGCCTGCAGGTGTTCGACGGCGTGCTCGGCGACTACCTGGTCGAGAAGCTCACCTTTCCGATCAAGCCGGCGCGGGGCGACCCGACGACGACGACCAACAGCGGCAAGAAGGGCCTCAAGGGCGTCGTCGAAGCCAACGCCGCCGTCAGCATCCTCGCCGCCGCCGACCCCGCCGCCACCGTCGTCGCCCGCGCCGACGCCGGCGCCCGCTTCGACGCCCTCAGCGAGGTCAACGGCTTCGTCCGCGTGCGCCTGTCCCCCGCGCCGGTCCCCGGCGCCGACAAGGTTGGCGACAAGGTCGGCGGCAACCTCTACGGCTACGTCGCCCAGAGCGGCGTGGTGCCCTCGAAGGGCAAGATCGCTGCCGGCGAGCCCCAGGGCTTCAGCCTCGTCTACGGCCGCGATCCGCCGACCATCTCGTTTCAGGACAAGGCCGGCGTCGACCAGGGCGAGCAGGTCGTCGTCGACGGCGACACCTTTGAAGTCCGCGCCCACATCGTCGACGATGGCAAGGTCAACGACGCTTACATCTTCGTTGGCGACCAGAAGGTGTATTACCAGCGTCTCCCCTCGCAGAAGGGGCCGTCGCAGAAGGGTCCGACGGACATGATGCTGAACCACACGGTCAAGCTGAAGCCGGGCATCAACGTCATCACTGTCGTCGCCCGCGAAGACGACGAATTTGCGCAACGCGAGGCCCTGACCGTGTTCTCCAAGAAGGGCGACCCGTTCGCCGACAAACGTTCCTCCCTGTGAATGGCCGCCTGCGAAGGGCCTCCCCGTGATGGGGCGATCGGACACTGAAATTGCTGGTTGAGCTGCGCGTCAAGAGCCCCGTCGGTCCCCTTCGCCTCATCGGTGACGATGACGGCGTGCGCGGGATCTTTTTTCCGGACCACAAGCCGGCCCCCAACTTCGACAGCGACGTCGTCGTCGGCGGCCACCGGCTGCTCGATCGGGTCGCCGCCGAGCTCGAGGCCTACTTCGCCGGCACTCTCAAGAAGTTCACCGTGCCCCTGCGCGGCCGCGGCACGGAGTTCCAGCAAGACGTCTGGAACGCCCTGGTGAAAATTCCCTACGGCGAGACGCGCACCTACGCCCAGGTCGCCGAAGCCGTCGGTGACGTCGACGCGGTCCGCGCTGTCGCCGCGGCCATCGGGCGCAACCCGGTGTCGATCCTCGTGCCGTGTCATCGCGTCATCGGCGCTGACGGCGCGCTGACGGGCTACGCCGGCGGCGTGACGATCAAGCGCTGGTTGCTCGACCACGAGGCCAAGGTGGCGGGGACGGCGCGCCAGACCACCTTGCTCTGAGCCTGCTCTGAGCCTGCTCTGAGCCTGCACTGAGCCTGCTCTGAGCCTGCACTGAGCCTGCACTGAGCCTCGTCTGAGCCTGACTGAGCCTGCTTGGGCGTGTGTTTCGGCGCGGTCTCCTGCGGGGGTGAAGGGCTCTGGTCGACGCCGCCCGCGTCGTCGTGGGAACGTTCGCCATGGCTGCTGAAGCGACGCTCGACGACTTCGAC
>JBKJNL010000058.1:0-10768 GCA_046593615.1 Myxococcota bacterium
TTGCGTCCGGTGCGCCCGAGGGCCTTTTTCAACCACTTCATCGTCGTCGCTCCAGCCGGTGCTGTTGATTGATTTTGCGGGCGGAGCGCAGCCGAACCAGCGCGCCCGCCAGGGCAACGCAGGCCGCGGCCGCGCAATCAGCGGAGCGAGGCGTGGATCAAGCGGACCCGGCGGCCGAGGTGCTCGTCGGATTGGGCATCGATGAGCTCACCGCATTGGAAGAGCATGAAGAACGTCAGCTCGTTCAAGGCCTCGGTGATGACGACGCCGGCGTCGTGTCCTTCGGCGACGAGCGCGCCGAGGTTGCGGGCCAGCACGTCGACAGGCAGCGCGCCCGTGAAGTCGGGCTGCACCGAGCGGAACAGCGCATGAAAAGCGTGGCCTTCGTCGGCGAGGAATTTGCGGACGCCGGCGACGAAGCCCTCGAGCTTGCCCGAGCGCACCACCTCGTCATGGATCTCGCGGAACCCGAGGTTGAAGACCTCGATCTTCTGCTGCTCTTCTTTTTTGAGCTTCAACGCCGGCACGTTGGGCTGGGCCTTGACCAGCTCGACCAGGCCGCGCTTCAAGAGGTCGTAGCAGGCGCGCGTGGCGCCGAACTCGGCGACGTGCAGGGCCTGCGCGACATCGGAGACCGACATCTCGCGGGTGATGACCGCCAGCGCCGCGGCGGCCAGGCGCAGCTCGGGATCGTCGCCGAGGGTCGACGGTTTGGCGGTGCGGCGCAGGCGCGAGGTCACGGTCGGAATGCGCTCGCGGTAGACGCTCATCTCGTCGGCGCGGCGCACGGCCTCGAGCAGCAGGCCCTGCATCGGCAACGGCGGCGTCGTCGGAAACGTGAAGCCCGGGGCCATGCGGTAGAGCGTGAAGCTGCCCTCGGTCCACTGCATGACGTCGGCAAACAGCTCGGTGATCTGCTCCTGGATTGCGCTCCACAGGGCGTGGGCGTCGATGAGGCCCTTGCTGAGCAGGGCCTGTCCGATGCGCTTGCCGGCCCTTTCGGCCTCGCGCTGGGCGGCCTCGAGGTCGCTCTCGTGGACCTTGCCCATGCGCACCAGGAACGCGCCGAGCCGGTCGCCAGGCAGGTTGCTGCCGATGCTGGCGACGTCGCCGTTGATCATGAGCACCACGCGCTCGGTGGCGTCGCGCTTGAGCACCACGCGGCCGGTCTCGCGGTTCTGCCCGAAGTGATTCATCAAGCCGAGCAGGCCGACGGTGGCGATGTCGCCGCACATGGCCAGCTGCTCGCCGGCGCGGGCCACGGCGCCGGTGCCTTCGTCGAGGGTCATGACGACGAGGGAGCCCGAGCGGTGCGCCCGGTAGCGCCCCTGGGCCTGGGCCAGCTCGGCTTTGGTGGCCGCGTCGCCGGCGATGACGTTGCCGGCCTTGTCGACGTTGATCAGCACGCCAGCACCTGGCGCAAGCAGCCTGAGCGACCTGCGCGTCCTGGGCGGCCGCGCTGCACGAAGCAGGCGCCAGCGGGGTCGTTCAGGGTCAACAGCGACGTCGGTGTCATTTCGCGGGCATCGTCGACGAATCCCACCGGCATCTCAAGTCGGTCGCTCGCCTGCCTGAAACTGTCGCACCACCTGAAGGACGCGCTCGGCGCCACCGGGCGTTGGCACAAATGGCTGGCCGAGGACGCGCTCGGTGAGGTTCCAGTAGTGGGCGGCCAGGTCGCAGCGGATGGCGTCGTCGAGCGCGGGCGGCGCGCCGTGGCCGGAGAAGCCGCGATCGAGCAGCCAGCGGCGCAGGTTCTCTTTGTCGAGCATCTCGGGCGCGTCACCCCGCCCCACGCGCTCGGCCCAGCTGCTGGCCAGCCAGAAGCGCGACGAGTCGGCGGTGTGGACCTCGTCGATGACGGCGACGTCGCCGTGGTCGGGGTCGTCGCCGGCGAGGACGCCGAATTCGTATTTGGTGTCGACGAGGATGAGCCCCTGTTGCCGGGCGTGGGCCTGGCCCATCGCAAAGAGCGCGCGGGCGATCTCGACGACGCGATCCAGGTGGCGCTGCGAAATGCGGCCGCCGGCCACGAGCTCGGGCAGCGAGCACGGCACGTCGTGGACGCCGACGGCCTCTTTGGTGGTCGGCGTGATGACCGGCTCGGCAAAGGGCTGGTGCGGGCCGATGGCCGGGTCGATCGACAAGCCATAGGCCTTGCCGCGCACCTCGGGCGCCTCGCGCAGCAGCGAGCCCGCCAGGTGGCCGCGCACGACGAGCTCGACGGGAAACGCGCGGGCCCGGCGACACCGCAGCACCGCAGCATCGACGCGCTCGAGGACGTGTGTCTTGGCGATCTGCGCGGCGCGATCGAGCCAGAAGGCGCTCTGCTCGGTGAGCAGCTGGCCCTTGAGCGGGATGGTGCCGAGCACGACGTCAAAGGCCGACACGCGATCGGTGGCCACCAGCAGCAGCTCGTCGCCCGACGGCAACGACCGAGAAAACACGTCGCGCACCTTGCCGCGGTAGGCGCCGCTCGCGTCGTCGCCGAAAGGCAGGGCCTCGATGGCCTGCGGGAGGGCCTGCTGGATCTGCGCGCGCTTCACGTCATCGGGCGTCTGGACCGGCATGACTTGGGTCTATGCTCCCCGCGTGCCGCTCGGAAAGCCCGTTCGCCCACGCATCCTCGAGACCCTGACGACGCCGTGGAACACCATGAGCGTGGTCGAGACCGGCGAGCGCATCGACCTCGACGTGCAAGGCGCGACCTACGCCACCTGGCACCCGCGGCAGGTGATGACCGGCTACTCCTGGGACGCCTTGTCGGTCGCCTGTTTGCTGCGCCACGACGGGCCGCCGCGCTCGGTGCTCATCCTGGGGCTCGGCGGCGGCACCGTGGCCCGACAGCTGCGGCGCTTCGCCCCCAGGGTCCGCATCGTCGGCGTCGAGATCGACCCCGGCGTCGTCGAGGCCGCCCGCCGCCACCTGCACCTGGGCGACACCGACGTCGAGGTCCACGTCATGGACGCCTACGACTACCTCGCCCCCGGGTCGGCGGCCGGCGGCGACCAGCGCTTCGACGTCGTCATCGACGATCTGTTCTTGAGCGGCGCCACCGACGTCGTCCGCGCCCGCGTCCCCGACGGCGACACCCTGGCGCTGGTGCGATCCCGCGTCGCCGACGGCGGCGTCGTCGTCGCCAACCTGATCACCGACACGGGCGAGCACTCCACCGTGCGCGCCGCGGCCCGCGCCGGCTTTCGCAAAGCATTTGCCCAGACCCGCGTGGTGACCCCGCCGCGGGGGCTGAACGAGATCCTGGTCGGCGGCGATCGCGTGCGTCCGGGAGGCGCCCTGCCCGTCTGGGCCGCCCACCTCGACGACGCCGAAGACATCCAGTGGTTGAAGTCGATCGAGGTCACGGCCCTGCGCTGAAGAGGCGAGCCTTTCGCGCGGCTCGCTTGGCGACGACGACGACGACGGCACGATCTGCCCGGAGGCCTCAGCGTTTGGCGCTGAGCTCGGCCTCGATCTGCTTTTCGATCTCTTCGAGGGACTGCTGCTCTTGCTGCGCAGGCTCGGCCTGCACCGACGGCGCAACACCCATCTTGGCCTTGAGGGCCGCCAGGGCGTCGTCGGTCTCGACGCGCTCGAGGGCGTCGAACTTGGCCTTGAGGTCGTCGCCGTTGGCCACCTGGGCCATCTCGTACGTCGCCTGGGCCTCGGCCTCTTGCTTGTCGATCTTCTCTTCCATGCGGCTCATGGTTTCAAAGGCCGACGTGTTCGACAGACCGTCCATCGTCTCGGCGATGGTCTTCTGGGCCTCGGCGCGCTTGGCGCGGGCAATGAGCAGGTTCTTCTTGCGCTTGGCCTCTTCGATCTTGCTGTTGAGCTGCTGCAGCGCGCTCTTGAGCTGGTCGACCGCGGTCTTCTGCGCGCCCCACTGCTGCTCGTAGCCGACGGCCAGCTTGGAGTGCTCGGTCTGCCGCTGCAGCGCCTGCTTGGCGAGGTCGTCGTTGCCGGCTTTGACGGCGAGCATCGCTTTCTTTTCCCACTCGATGGCGAGGGCTTTTTCCTGCTCGAATTGCTTCTGCAGGCGCTTCTCGTCGGCGATGGCGACGGCCACCTGCTTCTTGGCCTCGACCAGCTGCTGCTGCATGTCGAGCAGCATCTGGTTGAGCATCTTTTCGGGGTCTTCCGCCTTGTTGATGGCGTCGTTGGCGTTGGACTTGAGCAGTGTCCCGAGGCGGCTGAAGATCGTCATCCGGGCTCCGAAGCAAACAAGGTCGAAAGGAAGTCTACGCGGTGCAGCAAAGACGCTCTACCGAGGAGGCACCCGCCGGCCAACCGGGGTGAGCGGCGGCAAGCGGGCGAAATAAATCAGGATTTCGGCTTCCGCGTCTTGCTGAGACCGGCCAGCCGTTTGTAGTGGCTGGTGATGCACAGGTTGAGCGGGTCGACGGAGGCCTGGAACTCGTTGAAGTCGAGGTTCTGGGCTTGGAGCGTGTCGGTGGCGACGATGGCGTTGCCTTCGAGGCCGTAGGCGCCGTGCAGCATCTCGCTGGCGTTGAGCTTGAGCAGCTCTTCATAGAGCGACAACCGGTCACAGCCGTCGGGGATGTCGAGCAACTTGACGTGGAACACGATCACCGGATCGTTGAGGGTGACGACGAGGTTGTCGACCGCCTCTTCGGCGTCGCTGATCATCCACGTTGCCCTGCCGAGCTCTTGATAGGTGACGCCCATCTTGATCAAATAGCTCTCGATGTCGGACTCGGTGACCATCTGCTCTCCTGCCGGGACGCTGCAAAACCGAAGCAGCGTCGTGACCCACCCGCTGCTCGCCTGTCAACTCGCGCGTCTCGCGCGCCAACTCGCGCTCACGCTCGTGCTGTGGCTTCGACACCGAAGCCGCAGACGCAACCAACGAACGCGCGGCGACGACGGCCTGTTCGGCGCCGCCGCGATCTGGTGATCACACCCCGACCGGCACGGCCACCTTTGCCGCGGTCGCCACCGCCACGGCGACGTCGTGGGGGCGCAGCTGGTAGAGGCGCTGGACGCCCACTCCGCCCTGGGCCGCGGCCCAGTGCTGCTTCACAAAGGCGTCGGTGGCCGGCGTCCACTGCCCGGCCCAGCGGGTGCCGAGGAACGTGCACAGCGCGCCGACGTCGACGGGCGGGTGGGGCAGGTTCATCAGCTGCGGGTAGCCGCGGGCGGCCTGCAGCTGTCCGCCGGCGACGGCCTGGGCGGCGTACTGCACGACCTGAGCGGCCGTGAGGCCGGCTTTGACGCCATCGTCGACGAAGCCCTGCCAGCTGGGGAACACGCCGGTGTAGCCCGTGTAGTTGGCCTGCAGGACGGCGGCGACGCTGGCGGTGTCGACGGCGACGTCGGGGATCTTCACGCCGACGAGGTAGATGCCGGCGGTCTTCAGGGCCTGCGGCAGCGGCTGCTGCGCGAGGTACTGGAAGCTGCGCTGCAGGATCGCCACCGGCACGCCGGCCTCGATCGTGGCCCGCACGAACTTCTGCAGCTCGCCGTCGTAGGCGACGTGGTGCTGCTTCAACGTCGGCGTCAACAGGAGCTCGATGGCCGGCCAGTCGCGGTCGAGCTTCGGCGCCGGCAGGCCCAGGCGTTGGGCTTCGGCGGCGGCGACGTCGACGGCGTTCTGTCCGAGGGTCTGCACGAACTGCTGGGCCTGGGTGACGTCACGCGACGAGGCCACTTTCTCGATGAGCGCCCTCAGCGACGGCGTCATCGCCAGCTGCTGCTGCTTCAAGTAGGGCTCGGCCATCTTGACCAGTGCGTCGGCGTTGGCCTTGAGCACCGGCGCCGTGAGGCCCCGCGCCGTCGCCACCTGCGTCAGCCGGACCTGCGGCTGGCTGCCCATGACCGCGAGCTGCTGGCGGATCTCGAAGAGCGTCAGGCCCTTCTGGTGGGCCTGCACAAAGAAATCGGCGACGTCGGGGACGCTGCTGGCGTCGACGGCGGCGCTGGCGAGGGCGGTGGCGAGGGCGGTCGTGACCTCGGGGCGCTTCACGTAGGCGGCGACGTCGGCCTGCAACGGCGGCGCTGTCACCCGCAGGTACTGCGCGAGCTGCGGCAGCATCTGGGCCTCGTTGTATTGGGGCAGCCGGGCCATGACCTGCTCGAAGGTCGCGGGCGGGAAATTCTGCACCGTCATGGTGTCGAGCATGGCCAGCACCGCGGGGTCGGCGACGTAGCCGAGGGCCTGCAACGACGACGACAAACGCGTCTTGATGCGCGGCAGGTCGTATTCGAGCGGTGCGGCCACCCCGAACGACTGCTGCAGCCACGCAGCGACGTTGTTCGCGGCACCCGACGACAAACCTTGATCGAGCAACAGTCGCTGGCGCGGCGTCTTGATGGCGGCGTCGAGGGCCTGGTGGAGCGCCGGCGTGACGACGAAGCCCTTGCTCTCGATGGTCTTGTGCAGATTGGCCATCAGCGTGGCGTCGTCGAAGCTGACGAGACCGAGCAGGGCGGCGGCGTGGGCGGCCTTTTGGCGGCCTTCGCCGAGACCATTCTTGAACAGCATGGGCACGAGCTTGGCGGTCACGCCTTCAAAAGACTTGTAGCTGCCGGTGCTGCGGAAGCTCTTGTTGTCGAGGTCCTTGATCTCGTGGAGGCGCGGGTCGATGTCCATGGTGACGTCGGGGGACGTGGCCTTGAGCCAGCTCTCCTGATCGGCGTCGTTGAGAAAGACCTGCTGCTGCACGTTGCCGGCGGCGACAAACGTCGACTGGTTGGCGCTCTGCAGCTGCAAGTGATCGAGCTCGGCCTCAAGGGTGCAGAACTCGACCTCGCGGGCCTGGCCGGCGGCGTCGGCGTGGCCGGGGCGCAGGGTCTTGGCTTTGACAAAGTCGAGGCTCAGCTCGATCTCGACGCCGGTCTTCTTGTTCTTCACCGTGAACTTGTGCCGGTCTTGCGTGACGTCGAGCCAGGGCACGAGGCACGTCGACAGGTTGAGGGTCGCGTCGAGCTTGCTGACCTCTTTCTGGGCGTGGTTGAACACCGTGCCCGACCACTGTCCGCTGGCCAGGCGCTGCATGGCCGACGCCGCGTCGGCGGTGTTCGACGTCGCCGTGAGCTCGACGCCGACCTCGATGCGCTGCGTGATCTGGGTCTGCGGATCGCGGCGGCCGCCGCCCGGCTTCACGTTGATGACGTTGGCCTGCTGGTTGGTGCGCAGGCGGATGGCGCCTTCGTGGCGCGTCATCATCAGGTTGCCGTCGTCCATGTAGCTGTCGCGCATGGGGTCTTGGATGGGCAGGCCCTCTTTGTCGACGCGGAAACCCTTGAAGTAGCCCGCCCCCGACTTGCCCGGCAGGTTGGCCGTCCCATCGTCTTTCAGCCAGTAGCGATTGACCGTTTCAATCGTCCAGTCTTTGCCGAGGAGCTTCTCGATCTCACGATCATTGCCCGTGTGGGAAAGCTCAGCAAGCCGGTACATTTCATGGACCGCGTTCACCATGTCTTTTTTCGACGTGTTGCCCTTGAGCTCGCTCTCGAGGCGGCTCTGGATGCTGCCGCCGGGCTTGAGCTGGGGGATCTGCTGCTGCAGCGTCGCCGGAAAGGCCACCTGCATGTCGAGCGGCAGGTCGGTCTGCTCGGTCGCCGACGCCGAGGCCGCCCCCGCACGGATGGATGTGACGCTCTGGGCATTCAGCGCCGGCGGAATGCGAAAGGCGCCGCCGCGGGCGAAGCCGCCGGCCTGGTGGCCGATGTCCCAGCGGGCCGAGACCGCCAGGTTGGTGTGGCCCGGCACCAGCTTCAGGGCAGGATTCTTCGCCTGCAACCACTTGTTGACATCATCATAATTGAGATCGAAATGATTCTTGCCACGATAGGAAGAACCGTTGAGCACCGCGCTCTGGGCCAACACCGAAAGCGTGATGGTTCGCATCTGGTTCGCTTTGGTGTCGAGCACCTCAGCGAGCAGGTAGAGCGTCACCTTGTCGTTGTGGCTGCCGTGGAACGAGTTGACCTCGATGCGGCAGCCGTTGGGCAACGGCGACGACTCGACCTTGACGAAGCCGCGGCTGACGGGCGTGTCGCCGGGACCGCCGGCGTAGGTGTCGAAGCTGGCGTCGCGGGCGAAGCGGTTCATCGTGCCCGATGCCGAGTTCGACCCACCCTGGAGGCCGAACGTCGTGATCGGTTTGGCGTTGACGACGTTGCCGCCGCCGGCGGGCACGGTGCCCCCGCGCGCCTGCGTCGGCGCTGTGCTCGGCGCTGTCTGCGGCGCTGTCGACGGCGCACCCGCCGGAGTGCTGGTGTTGAAGATCGGGGTGGTGGTGCCGCGAACGTTGGTGATCGTCATGGAGCGCTCCGGGCCAGGGCTTGCGCGCGGACGCTAGCCGGCCGCCGACGACGACGCCACCGCAGGAGCATCAACCTCGTCTGATCGCCCGTGTCAGAGGGCCAGTGTCAGAGGGCCAGTGTCAGAGGGCCCGTGTCAGATGGCCCGTGTCAGATGGCCCGGGGCGTGAGCGTCAGGCGGGCCTGGGTCTCGCCCCACTTCGGTTTTCCGTCGACGCTGTTCTGGGCCATGTAGGCGAGGTGCAAGAGCGCCGTCTGGCTGCGCACCGGCGTCGCGCCCTCGGCGGGCATCACGCGGCTCCAGGTGCCGTCAGAGGCCAGCCGACGCGCCTTTACATTGTCGCTGAGGTGCAGGCCGATGATCTCGTCGAGGATGCGGGCCTTGAGCGGCGGGTCTTCGATGGGGAACATGGTCTCGATGCGCCGCAGGAAGTTGCGCGTCATCCAGTCCGACGACGCGAGATAGACCTCGCATGAGGCGCCCTGCCCAAAGACAAAGATGCGGTGGTGCTCGAGGAACCGATCGACGATCGACGTCACGCGGATCCGCTCGCTCACGCCGGGGACACCCGGACGCAGCGCGCACATACCCCGCACCATCAAGTCGATCTCGACGCCCGCCGACGACGCCGCGTACAGCGCCTGGATGATCGTTGGATCGACGAGGGCGTTCATCTTGGCGACGATGCGCGCGGGCTCGCCCTTCTTGGCCTTTTCGGTCTCACGGTTGATGAGAAAGACCAGCCGATCGAGCAGGGTCAAAGGGGCAACAGCGAGCTTCTTCCACTTGGGTGCATCGGTGAGGCCGGTGAGCATGTTGAACAGCGCGCTGACGTCGTCGGCGAGGTCGACGCGGGCGGTGAAGTAGCTCAGGTCGGTGTATATCTTTGCGGTCGATGGATTGTAGTTTCCAGTACCCAGATGCATATAGCGTCTGATGGTGTTGCCTTCGCGGCGCACCACCAGCGCGACCTTGCAGTGGGTCTTCAAGCCGATGAGGCCGTAGACGACGTGGACGCCGGCTTCTTCGAGGCGGCGGGCCCAGGCGATGTTGTTGGCTTCGTCGAAGCGGGCCTTGATCTCGACCAGCACCGCAACCTGCTTGCCGTTCTCGGCGGCGCGGGAGAGCGCGCGGACGAACGGCGAGTTCCACGACGTGCGGTACATGGTCATCTTGATGGCCAGCACGTTGGGGTCGTCGGCGGCTTCTTCGATGAAACGCACCACCGGATCGAAGCTCTCGTAGGGGTGGTGGACCAGCACGTCCTTGTCGCGAATGACGGCGAGGATGCTGTCTTGCTCGCGGAACGACGGCGTCTGCGCCTGCACCAGCGGCTCAAGGTGCAGCTCGGGACGCGGGTCGTGCTCGCCGATGGACATGAAGTCCTGCAGCTGCAGCAGGTGTGCGCGATAGACCTCGTAGGGCTCGACGCGCAGGGCGCGGCACAGCGTGCGCTCCATCTCGATGGAAGCGTTGCCGCTCAGCTCGAGGCGCACCGCGGTGCCGCGATCTCGACGACGCAGCTCTTCCTGCACGGCCATCAGCAGGTCGTCTTTGTCTTCTTCGTCGATGGCGATGTCCCAGTTCCGGGTGACGCGGAAGAACGCGAACTCGGCGATCTGGAAGCCGGGGAACAGCTCGGCGGCCTGGGTGGCAATGAGCTGCTCGAGGGGCAGCCACGACACCTGGTTGGGCGGCACCGACGGCAACTTCACGAGGCGCGACATCACCGACGGCACCTGCACGACGGCGAGGGAGACGTTGTCGGCCGTGGGCTCGTTCTTCGCCTTTCCGCGGCCACGCCGGTTCTTCTCTTGGGTCTTTCGGCGCAAGAACAAGCAGACGTTGAGCGACTTGTTGCGCAGGTGCGGAAACGGGTGACCAGGGTCGACCGCCAGCGGCGTCAGCGCCGGAAAGGCGTTGTTGACGAACCATTCCTTGGCGGCCGCCTGCTGCTCGGGAGCGAGTTCGGCCGGGGCCAACACGCAGACGCCGGCCTTTGCCCGCAGCTCGGCGTTGAGGTCGAGATAGACCTTGTCTTGATCGGCGAGCAGCAGGCGCGCGGTCTCGGCGATCTGCTGCAGCTGCTCTTGCGGCGTCTTGCCGTCGGCGGACTTCTCGAGCACGCCGCCCAGCAGCTGCTGCTTCACGCCAGCGACGCGGACCATGAAGAACTCGTCGAGGTTCGAGGCCACGATGCCCATGAACTTCAGGCGCTCGTAGAGCGGGATGCTCGTGTCTTGCGCCTCCTCGAGCACGCGCCGTTGGAAGGCGAGCATCGAGAGCTCACGGTTGATGAAGAGGGACGGGTCGTCGAACGCCGGCACAAAAGCCTCGTGTCCGTGTCGGCCGCTGCCAGCCGAAAAGGGGAACGGTCACAGTAACGACGTGGCCGGGGTCTGGTCGAGAAAGCCGCCGCGCACACCGCCTCCCGCTGACGTCGAGGGTGGGCTACATCACGCCGCGTGACCCCCGCTCCCG
>JBKJNL010000993.1:0-21115 GCA_046593615.1 Myxococcota bacterium
CCGAGGTCGGCGAGCTCTTTGACGTCGGGGTCTTCGCGCGCGACGGCGTTGAGCTTGGCGACGTCGTCGAAGACGGCGAGGGCCTCGGTGAGCTTGCCCTCCTTGGTGAAGATCGCCGCGCGCAGGTAGCGCGCGCGCAGGTCAAAGGCCTCGGCGTTGGGAATCTTGGCAAGCTCTTGGAGTGCTGCCTCGTTGCGGCCGGCGTGGAACAAGCTCTTGGCCCGCAGGTAACGCACCTGACCCGGGACGCGGTTGCCGGCGGCGGCGAGGTAGCTGGCGTAGTAGCGGTCGACGTCGTCGTAGCGGTCGTCGGCGGCGGCGATCGCCATCAGCCGGAGGATGGCTTCGTCTTCGTAGCCGTGGCCCTTCACCAGGAGGAGCTTTTCGAAGTAGTCGCGCGCCGCGCCGACGTTGCCGAGCTCGAACAGGCTGTCGGCGAGGAAGAACAGCGACTCGGCATAGGTCGATGTCGCTTCGACCTGGGCTGCGGTCTCGCCTTCGCGGGGCTCGACGGCGCCGTACAGAGCCAGTGAAGCCCGGGCGTACTCTTTGTTCAAATGATAAATGGAGCCCCAGATGGCACGCTCGTCGCGATCACCGACCGCGAAGAGATCAGGGATCTCGCTGTACTGTGATTCGATGCGCGCCATCTCCGCCGAGGCGGTTCCGGCGTCGCGTTCGATCTGGGCGACCTGAGCCAGCGGCTGGGCCACAGCGGAGAAGGCGACGCCGAAGACGACGGCGCCGACGGTGAACGATCTCACTTCGTCGCCCCTGCTGTCGCCGCCGGATCGCTCGCCTTGCGGGTGGCGTCGACCTGGATGTTCTGGTCGAAACGGATCGTCGGACGTTCGGTCATCTCGGTGGTGAAGTTACCCTTCTCGAAGCCAACGACATCGATGGTCACCAGCTTGCCGGGTTCGGCGGTGAACGTGATTGAGTCTTTCAGCTTGAAGTTGTAGCCCGCAAGGTATTGCCAGACGCCGGTTCCGTTGCCCTGGTACTTGAGCTCAACGGCAAGGGTGTGACTGCCTTCGATGATGTTGCCGTCCCAGAGTGGGTGGTCTTTCATCGCGGTCAGCTTCGTGCCCTTCTCGTCGACCTCCTGCCAGAGCGGGGTGCCGTCGAGGAAGTAGTCGACCTCGACGAGCAGGAAGTTCGGGCCCATCAGGTTCTTGTGGTTGACGACGATGCGCGCGCCGGCGCCGGTGCCGCCCTGGACCTGCTCGGTCAGCAAGGTCAGCTTGGCCTTGCTGCGGAAGATCTGTTCCTTGAGCTCGGCGACGGAGTCCTCGAGCTCCTTCATCTTGAGGCCGTACTCCTCGTCGCCAGTCATCCCGGTCGGCGCAGCGGCCGGCGCCGACCCGGAGGGTGCGCCCACCGCAGGAGTCGCGGGCGTCGTCGGCGTGCCCGGCGTCGCCGCCGCAGGCGTCGTCGCTGCAGCAGGAGCCCCAGGAGCCAACGGAGACGGAGACGGAGCCGGCGTCGCCGGCGTCGCGGGAGCCGTCGTCGCTGGAACAGGAGCCGGGGGCGCACCCTCAGCGGCGAGGGCGGAGACCGCAAGCAGCGCGGCCCAGGCGGCGATCATCACAGAACGCAACATTCATTCTCTCCGCAAAGACAGGGCCGGAGCGGTGGCACCGAATGCGCGCAGGCGCAACTGTGACCGACCAACATCCACCCTTCACACAACAAGAACGATGGTCCGTACGAACCATCGAAGGATTCAGCCCACGGGGCCGCGGCGCGGGGGGACGGAGGGGGTGGCGGTGCTGGCCCCGGCCTCGGAACCCTTGCGGAGCTCCTGGAGGACCAGCTTGGCGACCATCTTCAAGGTGTCGAAGACGCCGACGCCGGTGGTGGCGGTGGCTTCGAAGTCGGGGACGCCGCGGGGGTTCAAGGCACGCTTGAGCTCGTCCATCGACGCCGCGTTCGGCAGATCGCGCTTGTTGTATTGGACCACGTAGGGAACGCGATCGAGATCGTATCCCTGCTCGGCGAGGTTGATGCGTAGGTTCTCAACGGACTCGAGGTTCGCTTCCATGCGCTCGATCTGGCTGTCGGCGACAAAGACGACGCCGTCGACGCCTTTCAGGATCAGCTTGCGCGAAGCATCGTAGAAGACCTGGCCCGGCACCGTGTACAAGTGGAAGCGCGTCTTGAAGCCGCGGATTTCACCCAGTGAGAGCGGCAGGAAGTCAAAGAACAAAGTTCGCTCGGTCTCGGTGGCGAGCGAGATCATCTTGCCCTTCGCATCGGGCGAAGTCTTGTTGTAGACGTACTGCAGATTGGTGGTCTTGCCGCACAGACCGGGACCATAATACACAATCTTGCAGTTAATCTCGCGCGATGAGTAGTTGATGAAGGACATTGCGCTCTTTCGAAGGTTTGGTGCGAGAAACCGAGAGAATCAGGCTGGGCCCGGGCCCGAGCTGCGTGGAGCGGAGTAGCCGGGTCGGGAGGGGCCCGGCGAGGGCCGCTCGGGCCAAGCGTCCCTGAAGCGGGAGACCCGGGCCGGCAGGCTCAGCTGGAAAACAGCGAATCGATGTCGTCGTCGGAGATTTCCGCGAACGGCGAGGCGCCGGGCTGCTCGGCCTTTTGGGCGATCACCGAGAAGACGCCGTTGAGCTCTTCGGAGGCTTTGCGCACCCGGAGCCGCACGAGGCCGAGGCTGGAGCGCTGATCGAAGATGACGACGAGGATGACCCTCTGGCCGATGATCGAGATGTGGAGGTTGTCGCGCTCTCCCTCGTGGAAGATCTGCGAGAATTCCTTTTCGTTGATCAGCTTGGCGATGCCGCCGGTCGCGGCGATGTTGCCGGCGGTGAGGCTCGCCAGGCTGGTGGTGTCGAGGTGAGCGGTTTCGCCGGAGCTGGCGATCAGCTGACCATTCTTGTCGACGAGAAACACGACTTTGGCGTTGGCCTCGCGCACGAGCCGGTCGCAGATCTTCTTGATCTGCTCGTACTCCGACTCGTAGAGCACCGTTTGCTGACCCATGCGCGCACCTTCTTGAACCCGGGGGATGACGCGCCGTGACGCGCATCTTCGTCGGCGACGTCGATAGCACAGGGTCTCGGGAAAAAACAAAGTCGATGCTCATCGCGCTGAGCACCGTGGCGAAGCCACGCTCGCCGGCTTGCCGAGAGATCGTCGACAGATTTCTCCAGGCGTGGTCCTCGGACAGGTGGCCGCGCATCTGCGTCGCCAGGCACCAGCGGGGGTCGGTGGTTCCGATGGCGCCGTGTCGCGCCCGAGGTGCTCGGCGCCCGCCGCCTCTCCGCCGGTCATTGCCGACGACGCCTGCCGCCAAACGAACGCGCTGTCTCGAGGGTTGCGCCCGGCAGGGATCGGTTAGTCTCCCCCGGCCATGACGAAGCGCGCGTTGATTGCCGAGCCCGACCAGGAAGAAGCACTGCGACAGGCGGCAATCCTGAAAGACGAGGGCTATGAGGCCCACGTCTTTACAGGCGCCGACCTCGTCGTCGCTGTGGAACAATCGCCTCCCGACGTCCTGGTGCTGCGACACGAGCGGCCGGGCAACCAGACCGGCCTCGCGCTGGTGCCTCGCTTGAAAGGCGTGGCCCCAGGCACCGCCATCGTGCTGACGACGAGCGACCTCACGCCCGACGCCATCGAGAAGAACAAGAAGCAGCGCGTGCACGCCGACTGGTACCTGCGCCTGCCTGCCGATCGCAGCGAGCTCGTCGGTGCCGCGCGCGCGGTCCCGCAGGTGATGGCCGCCGACGACGCCGAAGCCGAAGAGGAGAAGCCGAAGTCGCGGGATCCGTCGCGGCCGCCGCCGTTGCCGCCCTCGGGGCTGCGCTCGCTGGCCCAGCTGCCAAAGGCGTCACCGCGCACCGGCGACGCTGTGCTCACCGCTGAAGACCTGACGTTCGTCGAAAAAGTTTTTTCGTCGATCCAGCACATCGATGCCGACGCGCCGATTCAAGAGCCCGCGCCGTCGGCGATCGGCGACACGCCCGATCGCAAGCTCGCGCTGTTGCGCACCAAGCTGAAGGAGCGCGAGCGCGATCTCGCCAAGCTGTCGCGTCTGTGGCGCGCGCGCGAAGAAGACCTGCGGCAGCAAGAGTCGAAGGTCCAACAGAAGGACATCGAAGTCGAAGGCCTGCGGCTGCGCATCAGCGAGCTCACAGCCGAGCTTGAGCTCGCGCAGCAAACCCTCGTCGAGAAAGAGGCCGAGTGGGGCAAGCAGATCGGCGAGACCTACGACCAGCACTCGCTCAATGAAGCGGAGCTGATCCAGCAGGTCGCGGGCAAAGAGTCGGAGGTCAACTCTCTCAAGCTCAAGCTGCGCAAGGCCGAAGACGCCGCCGCCGCCGAACGCAAGGAGTTCACGAACCGCGTCCTCGAGTGGGAAAAGGCCTACGCCGACTTCGAGCAGCACCATTGGAAGATCATCGCCGCCTCCGTCGAGGAGATGGAGCGCCTGCAGGGACAGCTGCTCGAACGCGAAAAGGCCAAGGGTGACCTCAAGGTCATCGTGCGTGAGCGCGAGAACACGATCCAGAAGCTCAAGGCCGAGAAGCAGCGCCTCAAAGAAGATCTGTTCGCCGTCGAAAACGAAGCCGCGCGCACCGAAGCCCGCGTCTACGCCGTTGTCGAAGGCGTCGTCGCCGACGAGCGCCGCCGCCGCACCGCCGTCGAAGACGAGCTGCATGAGGCCCGCGGCTTCCTGTTCGAGCTCGAAGACGACCTGCAGAAGCACCAGAAGCTGCTGACGTGGCTTGAGGCGCAGCGCCAACAGCAGATCGCCCAGCTGGCCCGCGTCATCCAGGACGGCGACGTCGAGCGGCTGCGTTTGTCTGACGAGCGCGAGATCTACCGGCGACGCGCCGAAGAGCTCGAGCAGGCGTTGTCGCGCGCCAACGCCCTCGGCGAAGCTGTCGCCGCGACGTTGTTTGCGCTCGACGACAAGAAGTCGATCGTTGCGCGCGAGCAGATTCGTGTTCGCGACGAGAAGCTCAGCGAGCTCTTCGAAGACCATGCACGCCTCTCGGGCCAGGCCGAAGACCTGACTGCCCGCCTCGGTCAGTCCGAGATGGACCATGCCTCCGAGACCGCGCGCGCCGAGGAGCTCGAGCGCGATCTCGCCGACACGCGCGAGAACCTGGCGACGACGGAGACGCGGCTGCAGGGTGCCCTCGAGGGGATGACCGGCGAGCGCGATCGCCTGACCGATAAGCTGCAGCTCACCGAGCAGACGCTGTCGACGAACCGCGAAGACCTCGCCACCGAGAAGCGCAACCGCCAGCAGCGTGAGCTCGAGGTCGCGAACCTTCTCGAGCGCAAGGAAAACGAGCTCGCCGACCGCGTGCAGCGCGTGGCCGATCTCGAGCGCAGCCTCGCCGACGCCAAAGAAGACATCGGCAACCTGCGCAAGACCATGTCGACCCGCGACGAGCGCATCACCGAGCTGCTCAACCGCGTTCGTCAAGCCGACGAAAAACAGGTCCAGCTCGAGGCCCAGATCTTCCGGCTCGACGCGAGCAACTCCGAGCGCGAAGCGACCATCATCGCCCGCGACGAACGCATCGTCGCGCTATCCGACAAGGTCACGCAGCGCGAGGATCGCATCGAGATCCTCGAGGTCGATCTCAAGAAGACGCAGTCGGCCGTCCTCGATCACCGGGCCCAGATCGAGCGCCAGGACGCTCACCTCGCCGAAGTCCAGAAGCAGCTGGCCGGGGCCCGTGAAGAGACCGTGCAGACGCGTGCCGAGCTTCAGCAGCGCAGCAACGAGCTGTTCGAGTCCGAGCGCAAGGGCAGCAACCTCACCGCCGAGCTGCAGAACGCGCGCGCCGAGATTCTCGCCGGTGCCGCCGTAGCCGAGCAGCTGCAGAGTCAGCTGCAGGCCGCCGAAGCCCGCGGCGCCGACCTGCGCCGCACGCTCGAAGACACCGACGCCAAGCTGCGGGCTTCGCTCGTCGAGCTCGAGGCCGCCGGACAGCGGACCGACCAGATCCGCAAGGACCTGGCGGCGACGAAGGAAGATCTCTCCGGCCGAGAAGCCGAGCTCAACGAGAAGTCGCGCTTCCTCGCCGATGTCGAGCGCAGCCGCGATCAGCTGCAGGCCACGCTGCAGTCGACGCGGCAGATGTTCGAGATGCAGGTCAGCTCCGTCGAGACCGAGAAGAGCGAGCTCGAAGAGCAGCTCGCCCAGCAGGTCACCGAAAACGGCGCGCTGTCGGCGAGCCTGAGCGACGCTTCAACGCGCATCGAAGAGCTGCAGACGCGGGGCCGCCAGCTCGAAGGCGTCGTCGCCGACCGGGAAGGTCGCATCGCCGCGCAGGGTCAGGTGCTCAACAAGGCCGAGCAAACGCAGCAGGTGCAGCAGGCGACGCTCGCCGAGCGCGATCGCGAGCTGCAGGAGACCCGCGCCGCCCTCGACGACGCCAAGAACGCGATCGAAGAGCGCGCCCGCTGGCTGGCGACGCGCGAGCAGAGCATCGCCGAGCTCAAAGCCCAGCTCGACTCCGAAAAGAAGCAGAGCGTCGACAGCGGCGGCCGGGCTCAGACTCTCGACAAGCAGCTGGCCACGCTCACCGAGCAGAGCGCGCAGCTGCGCACGAGCCTGCAGCAGAAAGAAGCGGCGTTGGCAGCGGCGACGTCGTCAGGGAACGAGGCCCTCGGGGCCGAACGTCAGAAGCACGAAGAGGCCCGCGAGCAGCTGCGCAAGGTTTCGGAGCAGGTCACCGCCATGCAGACCGAGCTCGGCACCGCGCGCGCCGCGGAGGTCCGGCTGGCCGAGCTGCAGAAGAGCGAGGCCCACGTGCGCGCCGAGTACCAGAAGCTCCGCGGCGTGGCCGAGAAGATCCAGACCGAGAACAAGAGCGTCAAAGCCACGCTCGAGAAGACCGAGGCCGACAAGCGCGCTGCCGCCGCCGACGTCGAGAAGCTGCGTGCCGACCTGAACGAGGTAAAGGCCCAGGCCGGCGCCGGCGCCCAGCAGGCCCAGCAGGCTCAGGCCGACGCTGCCGCGCGCGCCAAGGAGCTCGCCGACCTCAAGGCGCAGCTGCAGCGGGCGTCGCAGCAGGCGCAGCTGGCGCAGAAAGCGAAGCAAGACGCCGACGTCGAGATCGACGCCGTCCGCAAGCGCGCCGAAGCCGACAAGAGCGCCGCCCTCGAAGCCCAGTCCGCCGAGGTCAGCCGCCTCAACAAAGAGCTGCTCGACGCAAAAAAGGCCGCGCGCGACGCGCTGGCCCAGGCCCAGCAGTCCAAGGCCGAGGCCGATCAGATCAAGAAGATGGCCGCCCAGCGGCTCGCGCAATCGAAGCCGCCGACGGCTGCGGGTACTCCTGCTGCGGGTGTTGCGGCTGCGGGTGTTGCGGCTGCGGGTGTTGCGGCGGCTGGTGTCGCTTCTGCGTCAACGGCTGCGCCGGTGAAGGTCGCCCCGAGGGCCGCGGCGCCGGCTGTGGGTGCGGCGTCGCAGATTCCGCAGCAGGCGACGGCTCCGCGGACCGCCGCCGCGCGTCCCGGGCTGCAGCCTCCGCTCGGGGCCCAGGCGTCGACGGAGGGCAACTCGTTCGATGCGCCGACGGTGGCCATCGCCGCGCCCTCGGCGGGTGGCGTCGACCCCTACGAAGCGCAGAAGACCGTGATGGTCGACCTGTCGATTCCCTCGCAGGCTCGGGGCCCGCAGACCAAGAGCTGAGCGGCCCACGCGCCGGTGCGCGGGGCTCGGCTGGGCTCTCTACTCGGCGTCGAACGAGATGGTGCCGGTGCTCTCGACGCTCGTGCTGGCGAGCCCATCGATCGACCACGACAAGCCCAGGCTGCCTTCGAGCTCGGTGTCGGTGCGCTCAAAAATGATGGTCAGGTCTTCGCTGCAGTCGGTGGCGCAACCGGCAAAGGCGTCGATGCCGGCGCGGGAGGCGCCCTGGGCTTCGGTGTCGACGATGTCGATCGTCGTCTCTTGGCCGGTGGTTTCGCTGCGCAACGTGCAGGCCACGCTGCCCGGGCTGTCGCCGTCGGCGCTGACGTTGAGGCCGATGTCACCGCCGGTGACCGTCGCTTCGGAGTCGAGCTGCAACACCGCCGACGCCGTGAACGACGCCGTGGGCTCGTCCGCCGACAGCACCACCGAGAACGTGTCGGAGGCGCCGGAGACGTCGGCGGCGGGGCCGCTGGTGGCGACGCTGCCGACGACGCCGATGGAGAACACGAGACCAGTAAAGGCGCTGCGGGCGGAGAGCATGAGGGCACTGTAGCCCTCCCCGGACGGCCACGCTGGCGCTGTGTGACGGGCGCCAAGCGCGATGCGGAACCCGCGCTCCCCCCGGGCAAAGGCGCCTCGGACCAGCTTTTCCTTGTGGCCCGACGGCGTCGTTGCGAGGGTCGAAGCCATGGCCGACGACGTCATCGCCTGGGAGCTGCCGCCCGCCGAATTCGACGGCGTGCGGGCCGCGTTGGTCAAGGTGCGGCTCGGCCTGCTGGCCGGCCCGGACGAGCGCGTCGAGCACCTCGAGCCGCTGTTGCGCTGGCTGTCCGACGGCGCCCGGCTGGAGGTGCCAGCGAACGCTCCGGTGCCGAGCGGATCGCGCGCGGCGCGGCTCTGGGCGCTGTCACAGCACCTGCGGCGCTACCACGAAGACGCCCGCGCGCTCGGCGATGTCATCGGCGCCATCCTGTTGCACGCCAGCGCGTTGACGTTGTTCGCGCGCACCGGCCTGCCCGTCGAAGCCCGCTTGTTCTCGGAGTTCAGCGATCGCCTGGCGCGGAAATTCCTGCCGACGCCCGCCGACGACGGCGAGCTCGCGACCGTGCTGCAGCGATCCCTCGAGGAGCGGCGGTTCCTCGATGCCGCCCCCGCCAGCGTTGTCCTCGAGCTTTTCGCGTTGCTCGATCGGCACAGCCCGACCCTCGGCGAAGGCCTGGCCCGCGTCGAGCGCGATGTCCGCGACGCCATCTCGGTGCTCGCCGTGCGCGTCGCCCACGGCGGCGTCGCCCCCGACGTCCGCAGCCGCGCCGGCGTCGTCGGCGATCTGGCGGACTACCCGTTCCTCGATCTGCCTCGCTGGTGCGACCTGGTGCTGGAGCGACGCCAGTCGGATGAAGAGCTGCGCGAGCGCATCACCCAAACAAGGACCTGTCTGCGGCGCTGTCACGCAACGTTGCGCAAGGTGCACCAGACGATGATGCAGGGGTCGGTCAGCGTCGACCTGGTGTTCCGCCTCGACCTCACCGACCGACAGGTGAGCCGCCTCGATCGCCTGCTCGACCTCATCGATCCGGCCAACGGCGAAAAGGCTGCGCTCGCCGTGCAGACCATCAAGGAGCTGCTCGACGTCGGCGCCTACGACACCAGCTTGAAAGGGCTGTTCAACGAAAACACCCGGCTGTTGGCGCGGCGCATCGTCGAGGCCACTGGCTCGACCGGTGAGCACTACATCGCCGGCTCGTTGGCCGAGTACCGGGCCATGTGGCTGTCGGCGGCGGCCGGTGGGGCTTTCATGGCCTTTATCGCCACGCTGAAGTTCTTGCTGATGTGGCTGAAGCTCCCGCCGTTCTTCTCGGGGCTGTCGGCGGGCATCAACTACTCGATGGCGTTCTTGTTGATGCAGTTTTTCCACATGACGCTGGCGACGAAGCAACCGTCGATGACGGCGGCGACGTTGGCGGCGGCCCTCGACGAGCATGGCCGCTCGGGCGTGCACCGGCTGGTGGAGCTCATTGCCCGCACCGCGCGCACGCAGGTCGCGGCCATCGGCGGCAACATCGGCGCGATCGTCCCCGTCACCATCGCCATCCACTACGCGATCCTCGGCGCGCGCGGACACCCGTTCCTCGACGCCAAAGACGCCGCCCACGCGCTGCACGCCCACCACCTCTTCAAGTCGGGCTCGGTGCTCTTTGCGGCGCTGACCGGCGTCTATCTGTGGTTCTCGTCGATCGCGGGCGGCTGGTTCGACAACTGGCTCCGCTTTCGCCGGCTGCCCCAGGCCCTGGCCACCAACCGCCGCATCAAACAGATCGTCGGCGTCGTCGCCGCCACCCGCTTCGCCCGCGTCGTCGAGCTCAGTGCCGGCGGTGCCTTTGGCAGCATCGTGTTCGGCTTGCTGCTCGGCCTCACGCCCGTGATCGGCAACTTCTTTGGCGCACCGCTGGAGATCCGCCACATCACCATCTCGACGGCCACCGTCGTGCTCGGGGCCTTTGCGCAGCTGCACACCGGCACCCTCGACACCACCGAGCTTGGTTGGGCCGTCGCCGGCCTCGCCGGCATCGCCACCATGAACTTCACGGTCAGCTTCTCGCTGGCCCTCGCCGTCGCCCTGCGCGCCCGCGACGTCGACCTGCGGGTCTTCCGCCTGCTGGTCGCCGCGGTGCTCTCGCGCTTCATCCGCCGACCGTGGGAGCTGCTCGTGCCCGTGCCCGACCGGCGACCGACGCTCGATGCCACCGTGGATGCTGCGCGTGCGCCTGCGCCCAAGACCGCGGAGACGGCGCCGATCCCGCCGGCCTGACCCTCGACGGCCTGACCCTCGACGGCCTGACCCGCCGGCACGCACCGGGACTGATCAGCCAAAGAAGCCGCGGATCTCGACGTGGGGGCGCGGGATGAGCTCGACGCCCACGAGGCGGTCGGGCTTGGCCGTGGCTTTGACGGCGTCGAGGGCCGCTTCGACGTCGGCCAGCTGGCCCGCGAGCGTGAACCAGCCCTTGCCGCCGACGCCAAGCGCGAGGTGCAATCTGATCACGGCGACGTCGACGGCCTTGAGGGCGGTGTCGGCGGCGAGGATGGCGGCGGCGACGGTGCTGGTCTCGACGATGCCGACCGCTTCACCGGGCTCGGTGACGAGAGCGCGGTCGACGGCGGGCAAGAGCCCCGGGTGCGCGCCCGGCAGGAACAGCTCGTCGACGATGTCGGAGCCGGCGATGCTCTTGGCTTCTTCGAAGCTCTCGAGCGTGGCGTCGACGGCGCCGCCAAAGATCAGCAGGAATTTTCCGGGGCTGACGGCCTGGGCCAGCTTGACCGTGACCGGCGCTTTTTTCACGACAGCGTCGGTGACGACGAAGCCCCGCGCGATCGAGGCGGTCTCGATCACGGCCAAGGCCCACGCGGCCTCAGAGCGAGAGAACTGGGCCTGGAATGTCGTCGACGCTGACATCGGGATCCGGCGCTAGGCGCGGCCCACCTTGGTCTGGGTGGCGGTGTGCTTCTTGTCGTAGGCCAGGCAGCACCGCTCGACGACCTTGACGGCCTCGTCGAGACCGAGGGGGGCGGCCACGCGGACCTCTTTTTCTTCGAGGGCTTTGTAGTCGCCAAAGAAACGCATGATCTCGTTCATGCGGAAGGGCAGCAGGTCGTCGAGGGAGCGGACCACCTCAAAGGCCGGGTCGCCGACCATCACGCCGATGATTTTGTCGTCGGTCTCGCCCTGGTCGACCATGGGCATGACGCCGATGACGCGGGCCGAGACGATGCTGCCGGGCTGGATGTCGTCTTGCGCGAACACCAGGATGTCGAGGGCGTCGCCGTCGTCGTCGAGGGTGCGGGGGATGAAGCCGTAGTTGGCGGGGTAGTGGATGGCGCCGTAGAGGACGCGGCTGGCGCGCAAGAGCCCGCTCTCGGCGTCGACCTCGTATTTGACGCGGCCGCCTTTGGGGATCTCGATGTAGCAGTCGACGACGCGGGGGGCGCCGCGGCCGGGGCTGAGGTCGTGGAGCGGATTCATGCGCGGACAGTGCCTGACGACGCGGGGGCGCCGCAAGAGCCCTGGCGGGTCTGCCGTCGTCGTCGGCTGTGCGCGCCTCGCGGTGGGATGGGGCGACAGCCAGGGGGATCGGGAGTGGAACGGAAGGGATCTCTGCCGGGTCGCCTGGCGCCTCCTGCTGTGACGTCGACCGCGGCATCGATCTTGGACATCGGGCGGCGAGAAGGAGTCGTCGGCGCAGCCGGGTTCGCCACCTGTGGAGTCACCGATTTGTCCGTTCCGGATGCGGACCAATGCGGTGCAACAACATCTCTTCAGGGAGAAGGGTCGGCGGTGTCTTTGGACACCGGGTCCGACAAAGGAGCCGGTGTGCGGATGCCGGTTCCGGTGGACGTCGGTCGTCTCGAAGCCTTGCCTTCGAGGACGCCGGGACGTGCGTGGGGGAGGGCGCGCGTTGACACACTGGCCGGGAGGGCCCGAAGGGCCAAGTTGCGTCGAGTGTCGCAACCGTGTCCTTGGCATGCGGGGCAGCCTCCCGAGGGGATTCGGCCCGTGTGCTTTTCGCTAATGAAACGAGCGCGCCTGGAAGGGAAACGCGAGCTGCGCGTCGTCTCCCCCTTCAGAAGTGTTGGCGAGGTCGGCGGCGACGGCGGCGACGTCCTGGGCGATGAGGTGCACGACGCCGTCTTGCCTTTCGATCTTGCCGCGAAACAGCAGGAACGACGACGACACCACCGTGGCGTGCCAGCGGTCGAAGTCGCGGCCCCAGACGACGACGTTCACGGTGCCGGTCTCGTCTTCGAGGGTCACGAAGCAGGTGCCGTCGGCGGTGCCCGGGCGCTGGCGGCCGATGACCAGCCCTGCGGTGGTGCCGCGGGTCGTGCGCGGCACGTTGTTTACTTCTTTGGCGGTGAGCAGCTTCTCTTTGCCCAGCAGCTTCACAAGCCGCGCGCGCAGGTGGTTCATCGGGTGGTCGTCGAGCGACAGGCCGGTGTGCGCGTAGTCCATCAACAGCAGCTCGGGCTGACTCGCCTTTGCCAACAGGTCGCCGACGTCGTCGTCACGCAACCCTTCGAACAGGGGCGGGCGATCGAGGATGGCGTTCCACACGGCGGCGCGGCGGTGGGCGGAGACGACGTCGAGGGCGCCGGAGCGGGCCAACGCCTGCCGCTCTTTTTTGTTGAGCCGGCAGCGGCGGGCGAGGTCGCCGACGTCGACGTAGGCGCCGTGGGCTTTGCGTTCGTCTTCGATGCGCCGGCCGGTCTGCTCGGAGAGCCCCTTCACCAGCCGCAGCCCCAGGCGGATGGCCAGCTTCTGATCGACAAGCTCGAGAGAGCAGTCCCAGCCCGAGTCGTGCAGCGTGATCGGCAAGACGACGACGCCGTGGGCTTTGACGTCCGAGACCAGCTGCGACGGCGCGTAGAAGCCCATGGGGTGGCTGTTGATGAGCGCCGCGCAGAACACCGCGGGGTGGTGGACCTTGAGCCACGCCGACACCCACGCCAGGCGCGCGAAGCTGGCCGCGTGGCTCTCGGGGAAGCCGTACTCGCCGAAGCCCTGCACCTGCAGGAACATCCGCTCGGCCATCTCGTCGGAGATGCCCTTGCTCTTGAAGCCCTCGACGAGGCGCTGGCGGTGGCGCGCGAGGCGTCCGGTCTTTTTCCAGGCGGCCATGTCGCGGCGCAGCTGATCGGCTTCTCCTGCCGTGTAGCCGGCGCCTTCGATGGCGATGCGCATGACCTGCTCTTGAAACAGCGGCACGCCGAGGGTGCGGCCGAGCACGCCGCGCAGCGATTCGTGCGGCATCGTCGGTGGCACGCCGCGCGCGAGGGCTTCGCGGGCCTTCAGGTAGGGATGGATCATGCCGCCCTGGATGGGCCCGGGCCGCACGATCGCGACCTGCACGACGAGGTCGTAGAAGCAGCGCGGCTTCAAGCGCGGCAACATCGACATCTGCGCGCGGCTCTCGACCTGGAAGACCCCGACGGTGTCGGCCTTGCACAAGGCGTCGAAGACGGCGTCGTCTTCGATCGGAATGGTGTGCAGCTCGAGGTGCTCGCCAGGTTGGCCGTCGAGACCATGGGCCTCGATCATCTCGAAGCTTTTGCGGATGCACGTGAGCATGCCGAGGCCGAGCACATCCATCTTGAAGAAGCCCAGCGTGTCGACGTCGTCTTTGTCCCAGGGCAGCACCGTGCGGTCGGCCATGCGCGCCGGCTCGATGGGGGCCACGGTGTTGATCGGATCGCGCGTGAGCACGAAGCCGCCGACGTGGATGCCGAGGTGGCGCGGGTGTCCTTGCAGGCGCGAGGCGTAGAACAACGTCTGCGTGATCGAGTCGACGTCGACGCCGGACTCCGTCAGCTCGCGCGGCAGCTCACCGAGCACCGAGTGGTGCATGAGGCCCGCGATGCGCCCGGTGATGGCCTCGGTGAGCCCGAAGACCTTGCCGACCTCGCGCACCGCGCTCTTGCCGCGAAACGAGATGACCTCGCTGACCATGGCCGCGTGGTCGCGGCCCCAGCGCCGGTAGATCTCCTGGATGACCTCTTCGCGGCGCTCGTGCTCGAAGTCGACGTCGATGTCGGGGGGCTCGCCGCGCTCGCGCGACAAGAAGCGCTCGAACAACATTTCCATCGCCACCGGATCGACGCTGGTGATGCCGAGGCAGTAGCAGACGACGCTGTTGGCGGCCGAGCCACGGCCCTGGCAGAGGATGCCTTTGTCGTTGGCGACGTCGACGATCGACTTCACCGTCAGGAAGTACGCCGAGACGTCGAGGTCTTCGATGATCGCCAGCTCGTGCTCGATCTGCTTCTGGTGCTTCTCCGACAACGAAGCCCCGTAGCGGTGGACGGCGCCCTCCGCGGTCAGGCGGCGCAGGCGCTGTGGCGCCGGCTCGTCTTTGCCCTCGGTCGGGTAGGTGTAGTGGAGGTCGGAGAGCTGAAACGTGCAGGCGTCGGCGACGTCGCGGCTGCGGCGCACGGCCTCGGGCACATCGCGAAACAGCTCGAGCATCTCTGGGGCCGAGCGCAGGTGGGCCTCGCCGTTGGGCAGCAGGCGTTGCCCGGCATCTTGCAGGCGCAGCCCCTGGCGGATGCACGTCAACACGTCGTGCAGGCGCTTGTCGCAACGCTCGACGAGAAAGGCCCGCGACGTCGCCAGCAGCGGCACCTGCAGCCGTTGCGATTGGGCCTTTGTCCAGCGCAAGCGCGGTGCGTCTTCGGGCGTGTGGTGGCGCCAGATGCCGATCGACAACCGCTCGCCATAGGCGTCCTTGAGGTCGCCCAGGCGCGCGGTGTCGAAGGGCGGCAGGGCCAGCGCCCACAGGCCGGCGGCGTGGTCGACGACGTCGTCGAAGCGGTAGGCGATGTCGCCCTTCTCGCGGCCGGCGCGGGAGCGGGTGAGCAGCGCGCACAGGTTCGTCCAGCCCTCTTTGCTCTCGGCGTGCAGCACCAACGAGCCGGCCGGCAGGCGCAGCTCGCAGCCGACGATGAGGCGCATCTCGAGCTCGCGCGCGCGGCGGTGGGCGCGCACGACGCCGGCCAGCGTGTCGAGGTCGGTGAGGGCGAAGGCGTCGGCGTGGACGATGGCGTGGCGGTCGGCGATCTCGTCGGGTGTGCCGCTGCCGGGCCAGGCCGACGGTCCGCGCGCGAAGCCTTCGGCGGGGCCGTCGACGGAGATGCCGGAGAACGTCGAGCGCGTGCACAGCTCGACAAAGGTCGGCCGCGCGCCCGACTGGCCCGACACAGGATCGAAGCGCTCTCGCGCAACGCGGTTGGGATCGGGACGGCTGGGGGCCGGCTCGAGAACGGTGCGCGTGGAGGGATCGATCCGGGGCTTCATGACGACGTCGACAACGAATGTCGTGCTGAACACCTGTTCAGGCAATGCCGGGCTCGCTAGATCAGGGTCGCGGGACAGGGATCACGAGCCATCACGGGCCCGATTACGAACCCATCACGGGCCGATCACGGGCTGAGCAAGAGGGGTGCTGCGATGGCCGATGCGGCTGCCTTGCTGTCGATGCTGCGCTCGTCGTTCGGGCCGGTGTCGTTGGCCCTCGGCCCCCCAGAAGAAGGGCGCAGCCACTTCCACGACAGCGGGCTCCACGACCCAGGCAGCACCGATCTGTCGCCGGCGTTGCGCGATGCCCTCTTGATGCCGGGCGCCACCGTCGAGCTCGTGGGCGCACCGGGTCGCGGCGGCTGCAGCCTCGCCTTGCAGTGCATGGCCGAAGCCCTGGCCCTGCAGCTGTCATCGTCGTCTGCTTCGTCGTCGTCGTCGGCGAGCATGGCGACGAAAAAGGCGTGGCTGTGCGCCATCGATCCCGGACGCATGCTGCATGCGCCCGCCGTGCAGTCCCTCGGCGTGCCGCTCGAGCGCCTGCTGGTGATAGCCCCTCCCCCGGGCTCGTTGCTGCGCGTCGCCGTGCGGGCCGTGAAGAGCGGCGTGTTCTGCGCCGTCGTCGTCGATGCCACAGCGCTGTCGTCGCTCGACGACGCCGCGGTGGCCGTGCGGCGCTTGACGCTGGCGGCCGAGGCGTCGGCGTCGACGGTGTTCTTCTTGACCCACGAGCAGGCGCGGCGCCGGCAGCCCCTGCCCACCGCGGTGCGGGCCCGCATCGAAGACGGCGGCGTCGTCGTCGAGCGCCATCGCTTCGGTGTGCACGCCGAGCTGCCGTGGCAGCGCCCGCGATCGCCGGTGCAGCGCTATTGGTCGCCGTCGTCGTCGATGACGGCCGCTCCTTTTTGACCATGGGCCGTGTCATCGCCGTCGCCCACCTGCCGCACCTGCCGCTCGCGCTGCGGGCCCGCGTCGATGCATCGGGCAGAGAGCGAACCGCCGTCGCCGTCGTCGACGAAGAAGCACCCGATCGGGCCTTCTTGCCGCGATCGTTGACCCGCATCGTCGACGCCGACCCACCGCTGTGGGAGCGCCGCGTGCTGCCCGGCCAGCGCCTGGTCGACGCCCAACGCATCGCCCCGGCGCTCGCCATCGTCGTCGTCAAACGCCGCCGCATCAACGAGGCGCTGCTGGTGCTGGCCGAGCTGCTCTTGCAGCACTCGCCCATCGTCGAGCCCCTGCCCTCGTTCACCAGCGGTCCGTCGATCGCCCTCGATTTGACCGGCCTGCTGGTGCCGCCAGCCGAGTCGCTGCGCGACATCGAAAGGTCGCTGCGCGCCGCCGGACACGACGCCGTCGTCGTCGCCAGCCCCAACAAGCGCCTGTCGCTGGCGCTGGCCATCGACGCCGCCCGCACGCCAGGCCGTTACCGACGCAGCACCCGCTTCGTCGTCGACGCCCACAACGTCGGACGGGCCCGCGAGCGCATCGGCATCGCTTCGCTGGGCATCGACCTGCCGACCCTCGAGACCTTTGTCGACCTGGGCGTGAAGACCGCCGGCGACCTGCGGCGGCTCATTCCCGGCGGCGCCGCGGCCCGTCTGGTTGACGACGCCCGCACCGTCTTGCGCTTGTTCGACGGCGCCACCGAAGAGCCGCTGTCACCGCTGCGTCCGCCCGAGCACATCGTCGAAGCCGTCGACCTCGACGACGCCGTCTCGCTGCTCGAGGCCTTGCGCTTCGTGCTGTCACCCTTGTGCGAGCGGGCCGTGAAGCGGGCGATCCTGCGCGGGCAAAAGGTCGCCGGCGTCGTCGTCGAATGCGCCGGCCGCGACCTGCCCACCCACCCGTCTTTTCCGCAGAAGAGCGGCTTCTCGATCGCCCTGGAATTTCCCGAGCCCCTGCACGAGGCCCGCGCCCTGCTGGCCGCGCTGGCCACGCGCCTCGAGCAGACCGGCGTGCCCGGCCCCGTCGAGCAGGTCACCCTGCGCGTCACGCGCCTCAGCGACGGACGACGACGACAACAAGACGCTTTTCGCGTCGACGACGCCGCTCCCGCTGCGCTGGGCGCGCTGTTGGCGGAGCTGGCCATCGAGCTCGGCCCCGACTGCGCCGGCTGCCTGCGCGTCACGCGCGCGCTCTTGCCCGAAGAGATGTCGACCATGTCGTGGCCGGTCTCACCACCACAGGGGCCGCACCGGCCCTTGCAGGTCGGCGTCGACCTCGACGACGTCGCACGCGATGGCCGCTTCCTCGCCGGCTGGCCCTGGCCCGTGCGCCTGCTGCGCGAGCCGGTGTTGTTGGCCGACGTCGACGCCGAGAAGCGCATGTCTTTTGCGCGGCTCGAAGGGGAAGACGGCAGCGCGGTTCCGTTCTTGCGCGACTACCAGGTGCTGGTGCTCAAGGACGGCCGCTGGATGTTCACCTGGCGCGATCCCGAGACCGGCGACGAGCACCTGCAGGGCTTCTTTGATTGACGCCGAGACCTCACCCGCGCTTCGGAGCGGGGCTCAGTCCGGCGCCCACAACATCGCCATCAACAACGCGGCGACGTCGACGGCGACGCGGCGGCGCGCGGCTTCGCTGTCGGGGATCGTCAGCTGCATGGCGTCGGCCGCGGTGGCCAGGTCTTCGAGGTGGGCGCGGGCCATCTGCACCTCCGCCGGTCGAGCCTCGTGCCAGAAGGTCACGCGGGTGGCGACGTCGTCGAGGCCGCGCAGCACGTCACCGAGGGGCTTGTGCTCGCCGGGCGGCAGCTCTGCGGCGGCGCCCTCTGCCAGCACCTGCGGCGTCGTGGCCGCGGCGATGTCGATGACGTCGATCAAGTACTCGTCGAGGATCCACGGGCGCCCCTGGTGGAAGCGCCGGATGGCCCCCGCCGAGAAGCGCAGCCGCGGGCGCTCGGCCGTCGGCACGCGCGGGCCCGTGACACCGCCGGGCGAGAGCGAGATGCCGCGAAAGGCCTCGGGCTCGCCCTCTTCGTCGCCCGACAGCCACCACGGCCGCAGCTTCTTGGCCGTGGCAACGACGACGTCGGCGTAGTCGGTGCCGTTCATGGTGGCGCCTTCGGGGTCGATGATGACCACGCGGCCCTCGAGCTCCTGCACGGCGACGACGTAGTGGGCGTAACCCTCGACGTCGAGGATGACGACGTGACCGGCCTTTAGCTCGCCGATGAGCCACTCCCAGGCGGCGGCGAATTCGTCGTGGAAGAACATCTTGATGCGCGTGCTCAGGCCGAAGCGCCGCGCCGCCGACAACAGCTTGGTCGTCTGCGTGCCTTCCCACGTCGTGCGCGCCAGCTTGCGCAGCTCTTCTTCGCGCGGCGAGAAGCCAAAGACGCACAGCGCGTACTTCAAGCTCGCCGGGCCGCAGGAGTAGTCGGTCTCTTGCTCGCCCAACCAGATCTTGCGGGTCACGGTCTTGCGCGTCACGGCCGCCGGCGCCGCCCGCGACGACGGAGCCAACGACGGCGCGCTCTTTTTCGGCGGCGCTTTTTTTGCCGGCAACGACGACGACGACGACGACGAAGACGACCTGCGTGCGGCCATCAGCGTTTCTCCCAGGGCGGGATCTCGGTCTCGACCTGCGACCATTGCGGGCGGCGCGACAGATAGAGCGGGGCGTCCTTCTGGAAGGCGCGCAGCTCGCGGCCGACAAGGTCGGTGTCGCGTCGCGCTTCGGCGTCGTGGGTCAGCGCGTCCCACAGGATCGGGTGGATGCGGTGGCGGTGGGGCTCCATGGGATCGAGGGCGGCGATCTTCGAGTCCGCGCGGCGCGGGTCGACGGAGGCGGCGTTGCCGACGCGTTCGATGAAGCCGAGCACCGCCTCGCGGGCAATGCCCGCGCGGCCGCCGTCGTCGAGGGCATGCCAGGCCGCCCAGAACAACGTCTCGGGCTCGACAAAGGCAGACCGCACCCGCCCCATCGATCCGTCGCGGTTTTCGACGCGGGCCTTTTTCTTGAGCGCGCTCAGCACCGCTGGGGCGCGCGTGTGCAGCGTGTGCTCGGCGTCCTTCAACAGCTGGTCTTGCAAGAGCGTGCGGCGCACCGCGACCTTCGGATTCTGGCGCAGCCAACGCCAGTGGTGGACCTCGAGCAGCACGGCGTCGACGGTGTCGCGCGCGCCCTGCTTGGACATCTGGGCGCGCAGCTCGTAGCTCGCGCCGGGAAACAACATGCGCGGGGCCAGCGGCGCGTCGAGGTCAAAGGCCTCGTCTTCCGAGAGCGGCACGTCTTTCTTCACATGCAGCTCACCGATGATTTGCAGGCGCGCGAGGTTGGTCTCGCTGTAGCGCATGATCTGATCGGGCCGGTACCCGTGCTCGCCAGGGTGCTGCAGCTGCCAGTAGCCGGGGTGCACGCGCTGGGCTTCTTTCACCGCGCGGCCAAAGACGAAGTTGGTCTGGAACACCGCGCGGGCGTCGCCGACGGGGCCGCCGTCTTTGCCGACCAGCTCCTTGTGGGCGTCGGGCTCGAGCACCGGCGTGCGCGGCCAGAGGTCGAAGTAGGCGGACTCGACCGTCGGCACACCGACCGAGCCCGGGTGGTAGGCGCCCTGGCGGTAGCGATCGATGACGTCGACAAAGGCGGCGTAGCGCTTGTCGGTGGCGCGGAACGAGCGCCCGTCGCAGTTGGGGAAATCGTGGATGAACGTCGACAGCTCGGGATGCGACAGCCGGTGGGCCACGTCGTCGCACAAGAGGCTGCCGGTCAGCATGGTCTTGGCCGAGATGTGGAACTGCCCGCCACCGTTCAACAACGACGCCGACAGCCCCAGCTTCTGCGGGGCCTGGAAGACGATCTCGTCGAGGAAGCCGACGAAGCGCTCGTCGTAGAGCCAGGCCAGCGGCAGCGGACGCAGCGACATCTCGAACGTCGCGGGGTCCATGCCAAAGACCACCTGGAACGGCTCGGGCGCGCCCTGCAACGAGAACGTCAGCTTGTGGGCGGTGAGCTCCCAGTCGTCTTGGTCTTCGACGTCGGTGACGTCGTCAAACAACGCCCAAGACTCTTGCTTCTTCTTGCCCTCGCGGTAGCGCGCGGCCATGGCGGCGCCGGCCTTGCGCACCGTCTCGACCATGTGCGGGTGCGAGAAGTAGCGCTCCTCGTCGTTCTCCAGCTCGGTGAAGAGCGTCACGCACTCGCGCGTCTGCAGCGTCGGCTCGAGCCCGATCCAGGCGTCGTCAAAGGAGTCGCCGACGGGCTGCTCGACGGCCTCCATCTGCTCGGTCAGTTGGCGGGTGTCGCTGGCGTCGGCGTCGTGATCGGCTTTCATGGGGACCACCTTGGCGACTGGCGGGCTCCGGCGCAGGCGGCACAACGTCGTTGCCCGCCGGGATCGCGTCAGGATTGCAGTGCGCTGGTACTCGCCGTTCAGCAGCAACTCACGCCAACGTCGTCGGCACCTTTTCTTTCAGGTGGGTGAGCAGCGAGTCGACCGGCGCTTCGCCGACGAGCGCGACGTCGATGGCGCTCGGCACCCCGCCGAGGATGTCGTAGGCGCGCAGCAAGGCCCGATCGCTGTGGATGCCGTCGCCGTAGTCGTGGGCGAAGTAGGTCGCGGGCAAGCCGCCGGCCCCGGACTCCCA
>JBKJNL010000072.1:0-10047 GCA_046593615.1 Myxococcota bacterium
GTCGTAGACGTTTGGCAAATGTTGCGTGCGTCCGACATCCCCCTCCCGCCGGTCAGGGATCTGGCAGAATCGGGTGATCACCCGATGGGTGATTTCTCACAAAGACACACAGGTCAAAAAGACGACGTTGTCGCTGAGATCGAGGCGACGACCGTCCTTGAAACGGCGGAAAAGCCCACGAACAATCTTCTTTATTATCCGGGGGTTGGCGGGGTGGTCCGCGCCGCGCCGTGGCCACTGTCTGGCAGGTCGGCGCGCGCTTGCGGCATCGGCTCGTTGACCGTGCGAGCCGGCCGCACACGCCGCCGCAGCCGGACAAGAAAAAACGCCGGCGCGCCCGCGATCGTTCCGACGAGCGGTTCCGGCGCGTGTTCCGGCGCGTGTTCCGGCGCGTGTTCCGGCGAGTGCTTCCGGGGCCGGCGCTGCCGCTGACAAACCGACGCAGGCCTCGGCGATCGAGCCGGCGACAACCGCGATCGAGGCGGTCCGGCGTCGCAAGAGCGCCACAGCGAGGCGATCCGGCGAACGAGATCCGCGGACGCGCCAAACTGCGGAGCGTCCGGACGCACCGGCGCACGACCGCCCAGCGGGGCATGGGTGCTGCACATCCGCGTCACATGCAGATGAACACCGAGACGCTCGCTTCACCGCTCCTGTTTCCGTTCGAGCCCCGCCGCGGCCAGCGCCGCTGCGGCCCCTCGCTGACGGAGATGGTCCAGCTCGAACGCGTCTGCGACGCCGTCTGCGGCGCCGAAGCCCGCGTGGCCCGCGCCGCCTCCGGTCCGCTGCGCGCGGTCGCCGAGCACGCCCGCGCCGTCGAGCCCTGGCTGCGCGACATCGCCGCCGGCCGCGGCGTCGACGCCGAAGCCCTGCGCGCGTCGCCGGCTCGCCTGTTCGAGCGCGACACCGAGGTGCTCCTGCGACAGGGCCTGGCCCACGCCGAAGAGCTGCGCGACCTCGCCAACGCCGACGGCGACGTGGGCTTGTTCTCCTTCTGCGCCTCCTGGCTCGCCTACCGCCGGCCCCTCGTCGAGGCCGTCATCACCGCGCTCGCGCAAGAAGACTGATCGCGCGCGCTCGGCGTGACTTTGCGTGACTCTGCGTGACTCCGGGTGATCGATGAAGCTGTGCCGCAGGGCGCAGCTTTTTCGTTTTCGACTTTGCTTTCGAGTTTGCCTTCGACGGCGTTTTCGCCGGTGCCAGCGGGCAACGACGACGTCGACAGCGACCGGTCAGCCAGGCTCGTCGGGTTGACCCCACCCGGCGATGCGCGCTACCTCGCGGGCGTCTGAAAACGATCTCGACAACCAGGGAGCACACCATGGCTTTTCCCAAGCCCACCCCGAATTCCGCCGACGTCGGCCTCGTTGGTCTCGCCGTCATGGGCCAGAACCTTGTCCTCAACATGGCCGACCACGGCTTCAAGGCGGCCGTCTACAACCGCACCACGGCCACGACGGAGAAGTTCGTCAACGACAACCCCCCGAGCGTCTTTGGCGACACCGGCGGCGGCCTCGTGCCCGCGGCCGACCTGAAAGACTTCGTCGCGTCGATCAAGCAGCCCCGCCGCATCGTCATCCTCGTCAAGGCCGGCGGCCCCACCGACGCCGTCATCGACAGCCTCGTGCCCCTGCTCGACAAGGGTGACGTCATCGTCGACGGCGGCAACGCCCTCTACACCGACACCATCCGCCGCGAAAAAGCGCTGACCGACAAGGGCCTGTTGTTCGTCGGCTCCGGCGTCTCCGGCGGCGAAGAAGGCGCGCGCTTCGGCCCGTCGCTCATGCCCGGTGGCAAGCCCGAGTCGTGGGAGATCTTGAAGCCCGTGTGGATGGCCTGCGCGGCCAAGGTCGACGCCACGACCGGCAAGCCCCTCGAGGGTGCGTCACCCGGCAAGCCCATCAAGGGCGGCGTTCCCTGCACCACGTACATCGGCCCCGACGGCGCCGGCCACTACGTGAAGATGGTGCACAACGGCATCGAGTACGGCGACATGCAGCTCATCTGCGAGGCCTACTCGATCCTGCGCCACTCGCTCGGCAAGACGCCTGAAGAGTGCAGCGCGATCCTCAAAGAGTGGAACCAGGGCGACCTGAATTCCTTCTTGATCGAGATCAGCGCCGACATCCTGCAGCAGAAGGATCCGGTCACCGGCAAGCCCTTCGTCGACGTCGTCCTCGACACCGCCGGCCAGAAGGGCACGGGCAAGTGGACCTCGGTCAACGCCCTCGACCTCGGCATCCCCGCGGCCACGGTCGTCGAAGCCGTCTTTGCCCGCTGCATCTCGGCGCTCAAAGACGAGCGCGTCGCGGCCTCCAAGGTGCTCAAGGGCAGCACCGGTCTCGGCAAGGCCATCGAGATCTCCGTCGACGCCGTCAGAGACGCGCTCTACTGCAGCAAGCTCTGCTGCTACGCCCAGGGCTTCGCGCTCTATGCGGCGGCCTCGCACGAGTACAAATGGAACCTCAACCTCGGTGAGATCGCCCAGATCTTCCGCGGCGGCTGCATCATCCGCGCGGGCTTCCTGCAGAAGATCACCGACGCGTTCACGAAGAACCCCAAGCTGCAGAACCTGCTGCTCGACCCGTACTTCGCCGAGAAGGTCGGCAAGTCGCAAGACAACTGGCGCAAGGTCGTGGCCCGCGCGGCCCTCGACGGCACGCCGTCGCCGTTGTTCGCTTCGGCGTTGTCGTACTTCGACAGCTACCGCTCCGAGACGTTGCCGGCCAACCTGCTGCAGGCCCAGCGCGACTACTTCGGCGCCCACACCTACGAGCGCGTCGACGCACCGCGCGGTGAATTTTTCCACATCGACTGGCCGGACGCGAAGCGCCCGCAGCTCAAGCTCTCGGAGCTGGGCATGAACCGCAGCTGAGCCGCACGGCTCTGGTGTGACGACGACGGCGGCGCCTCGCGAGAGGGGCCGCCGTCTTCTTTTCCGGCTCGGCTGGGCCGCTCCTGGGGCGATGGGCTCAGGCGTCGAGCGACGTCGAGACCGGCGGCGCCGCTGCCGCACGGTCGAGAGTCGGCGCACCCCGCACGCCGCAAGCAGTCGTTTTTGGCGAGATCGCGGTGATCTGGCGACGTCGACGACGACGCCACAGCACCTGACACTGGCGCCGCGGCTGGCGACACGCGACACCACCGGATGACCGCTGCTGAGCCCGCGCCCGCCGCGCAACGGGCGTCGCTCGACCCCTGGCGCGCTCGCTACCTGGCGGGCCTGCTGGTGGGCCGACGGCGAGACGCGCTGGCGATCCTCGACGAAGCCCTGGTCACCGGTATCGCCGTCCAGGACCTGCTGCTCGGCGTTGTGCAAGAGGCCCAGCGGGAGATCGGCGCACTCTGGGAAAACAACCGCATCTCCGTCGCCCAGGAGCACATGGCGACGGCCATCTCGCAGCTGGCCCTGGCTCACCTCTATTTGCGGGCCCTGCCGGCGCCGTCGCTGCACAAGAAAGTGCTGCTGGCCTGCGTCGAAGGCGAGCTCCATGATTTTCCAGCGCGCCTCGCGGCCGACGTGCTCGAGTTGGCCGGCTTCGACGTCTGCTTTCTCGGCGCCAACGTGCCCACCGATCACCTGCTGACCATGATCGAGGCCGAGCAGCCCGACCTGCTCTGCCTGTCGGTGACCATCGTCCACCACCTCGACGCCTTGCGCACCGCGGTCGCCGGGGTGCGGGCCGCGGCGACGGCCCGCGGCCACACCCTGCCGATCGTCGTCGGGGGGAACGCCGTGCGCTGGACGCCGGGCGTTGTGGCCGAGGTCGGCGCTGACGGCACGGGCGACGACGCCGTTGACCTCGTCCGCGTGGCCCGCCGCCTTGTGCGCAGCTGAAGGATCCGATGAAGCACGAAGCCCTGGCCAAGCAGATCGAAGCCCTCGGCGCCGCCGCCGCCGCCGACGTCATCGGCTCGATGTATGGCGACGCTTTCTGGATGGCCCGCTTCGGCGAGCGCGGCCGACGCTTCGCCGACGAAGACTGCCGCCACCACGTCGACCACCTGGTGCAGGCCCTGCGCGCCGACGACCCCGGCGTGCTGGTCCGCTACGCCCGCTGGCTCCAGGGCCTGCTGTGCACCCGCGGCATGTGCTCGCGCCACATCGAGCTCAACCTCACGCGCCTGGCCACCGCTTTCGATCGGTTGCTCACCGACAGGAGCCATGGTGCGGTCGTCACCGCCTGCGTCGCCGCCGCCGTCGACGCCCTGCTCGCGCCGTCGGGCGCCCCGCGCGCGCTGCAAGACGCGTCGCCGTCGCTCGGCCTCGCGCTGGCGCGTCAAACGGGCGCCGGCTGGCCCGTCATCGACGACGCGGCCTCGCTGCTCTCGTATCTCGCCGACGCCATGGTTCTCGAGCGGCCCGAGCTGTTCGCCAACCACTGGCGCTTCCTGGTGAGTTTTCAGCAGCTGTCGCCGGCGCGCGCGGCCGAGGTGAAGTCAGCGCTGGTGCAGGCGCTGGTCGATCACCCGGCGGCCGCCGACGTGGTGCGCGCGGCGTGAGCGTGCTGGCGAAGCTGCGCGAGGCGACCGCCGCCGAGCACCGGGCCATCGAGGCCGCGGTGCCGCTGCTCGACGACGACCTCGACGCCGTCGCCTACGCCGCCCACAGAGACCGCCGTCGTCGGTGACGCCGACGAAGCCGCCGCCGTCGACGGTGCCCGCGGCTGCTTCGTCGCGCTGCGCCGCTGGCTTCTCGAGCCGTAGAGCGATCGCTCGAGATTCCTGCAGGCGCGGCTTGTGGCGGAACGACGTGTGACCGCGTCGGCTTGATCGCGTCGTCTGCGCCGGCCGATGGTGGTTGCGCATGTCGCTCCGACTCCTGCGTTTCGTGTTGTTGCTGCCGCCGCTGCTCTGGTCGTCGTGCGCCCACCTCGGCGGCGACGTCCTGCTGATCGACGATGACGGCAACGACCGCGCGTCGGTGGCCGAGCGCTGGCCGCGGGCCTCGTGGCTCGAGCTGCAGGGGCCGCTGATGCAGCGCTCTCTCGACGTTGTCGTGTTGGTCAACGGGCTGCCGGCCATCGCCACCCTCGACACCGGGGCCACGCGCACGGCGATGTCGTCGTCTCTGGCCGAGCGCCTGGGCCTGTCGGAACTCGTGGCCGGCAGCAGCGATCGCGGCCGCTTCACCGATGCCCACGGCGCCGCCGGCGAAGCCATCGGCGTCGTCGTCGATTCGCTGCGCCTGGGGACCACCTGGCTCGAGCGGCGGCCGGTGATGGTGTTCTCGTCGACGCACGACTTCCTGCTCATCGGCCTCGACGTGTTGCAGGACTACGAGATGTTGATCGCCGCCGACCAGGGCCTGGTCGGGCTCTTCGCCCCCGGCGACGGACCCCGCGCCTTCGACGACGTCGTCGTGCCCCTTGCGCTGCGCACGCCGTCGCTCGAGCTGGCGGTCGAAGCCCGCGCCCGCGGCGCGTCGGGCGACGCCGTCACCTTTCTCGTCGTTGACACCGGGGCGATGGGCACGTCGTTTCCGTCGGCGCCCGGCGTGCTCGCCGGGGTCGCCGCCGACCTGCGCTTCACAAGCACCACCATCGGCGTCGCCAGCAGCAAGGAGGAGCGCGGCCGCTTCCGCCTCGATCCGCTGCGCCTCGGGCCCGGCGGCGTCGACGTCGGCGCCGTCGCCGCCTGGGAGGCCATCCACAACGACGGCCAGGGACCGGGGCTGCTCGGCGTCGACGTGCTCGCGCGCTTTCGCACCTTGATCGTGCCGCGGGCGCCGTCGGAGCTGCGGCTGCAGCCGCTGCCGAAGCGTCCGTCGTCGCGCGATCGCGGGCCCGACGGCTACGCCTGCCCGGGCGGCTGCGTCAGCGTCGCCGTCGTCGCCCGCACGCCCGAGGCATCGCTCGCTGACCTCCACGACGGAGTGCGCGGTGCCATCGAGCGCCTGGCCGACGAGCAGATGGGTCTCGCGCCGTCGTCGTCGTCGTCGTCTTCATCGTCGGCGCTGTGGGCCCTCGGCGGCCGCACCGACGGCGCGTGCCTACGGGTCGACATCCACGGCGTCTGGGGCGGCCACAAGGTCGAGCTGGCCATCACCGACGCCAGCGACCGCCCCGGCGGCGCCCTCGCCGGCTCGGCCATCACGCTCGTCGTCGACGTTCCGCAGGACAGAGGCTTCCACGAGTGCGTGCCGCTGCCGGCGTCGACCGAGGCCCTCGGCGTCGGACCCGGCACGCCGCTGTCGCTGCGCTTCGTCCGCTCCGATCGCGCCATCAGCGCCGGGTGCCCGCAGCACAGCTGCCTCTATTGGTCGGGCGCCTGAGGCCGCGTCGGGGCCCGTCGGGGCGGCCCGCTCGATGCCCGAGACCGAAGATTGGTTCGTATTTCCGGGCGCGCCGGTGACGACGTCGAATCCGTCAACTGGCCGAGACGACGTTCGCATCCTCTCAACGTCGGATGTCCTGGCTGACCCGTCGGGCACAGTGGCGGAATGACTGAGCGGTCACTTTTCGTTTTTTCGTTGATCGCCAGCCTGCTGGCCCTGGCCCCCGCCTGCCAGAACGAGGTGGTCGACGACGAAGAAGGCGACCACGGCATCGAGCCCCTCGATGAGCTCGACAACGTCACCGAGCAGGGTGTCTACGACTGCAGCGAGCGCCGCGACACGGGCTTCCGCGCCGGCAGCGCGTTCGCCATCGCCGTCGTCCGCGTCGACGCCCGCGACGTCGAGGCCGACACCGCCAACGCCTACATCGTCATGCAGGACGCGGCCCGCCGCGACGGCGTGAACCTGCGCATCGTCTCGGGCTTCCGCACCAACGCCGAGCAGGAGCGGCTCTACAGCTGCTACGTCAACTGCAACTGCAACGGCTGCAACCTCGCGGCGCGCCCGGGTCGCTCGAACCACCAGAGCGGCCACGCCCTCGACCTCAACACCAGCGACGGCGGCGTCGCCAACTGGCTGCGCAACAACGGCGGCCGCTTCGGCTTCAGCCGCACCGTGCCCTCCGAGCTCTGGCACTGGGAGTGGTGGGGCGGCGGGCCGGGTGGTGGCCCGTGCCGCGCCGAGCCGGTCGGACCCCCGCCGCCGACGCCCACGGGCTGCGGCATCGTCGGACCCGGCCAGAGCCTCGCTGACGGCGCCAACGAAGCCTCCTGCAGCGGCCGCGCGACCCTCGTGCACCAGAGCGACGGCAACGTCGTCGTCTACGGCGACCAGGGCGCCGGCGCCTTGTGGGCCACGGGCACGAGCGGCGACACCTCGACCTTGGTCATGCAGACCGACGGCAACCTCGTGCTGTACGCGGGCAGCCGCGCGCTGTGGTCGTCGCGCACCAGCGGCCACCCCGGCGCCTACCTGGCTGTGCAAGACGACGGCAACGTCGTCGTCTACTCCGCGCACCGCGCGCCGCTCTGGGCCTCGGGCTCGCGCCTGCCGGCTCCTCCGCCTCCTCCGCCCCCGCCTCCTCCTCCGCCGCCGCCCGCGGGTTGTGGTCGCCTCGACAGTGGCGCGACCCTCGCTCCAGAGCGCGAAGTGACGTCGTGCAGCGGCCGCTACCACTTTCGCCACCAGGGCGACGGCAACGTCGTGCTCTACGACGGCAACACCGCGCGCTGGTCGTCGCGCACCAGCGGCCGCAGCACCAGCAGCCTCAACATGCAGACCGACGGCAACCTCGTGCTCTACACGGCCGGCGGCACCGCGCTGTGGGCCTCGGGAACGCACAACCACCGCGGCGCGTTCCTCGCCGTGCAAGACGACGGCAACGTCGTCGTCTACAGCGCCGGCGGCACCGCCTTGTGGAACACCGGCACCAACCGCTGAACCGCGGCCGCTGACAAAGGCGCATCGACGCGAAACAGGCCCGGCGACCGGGCCGGTTTTTTTTGTCGTCGTGAGCGCGGCCGTCGTAGGCATCGTGGGCGCCGTCGTTTTCGTCGTCGCCGTTTTCGTCGTCGTCGGCATCGTGGCCGCCGTCGTTTTCGCCGCCGCTACCCCGGATCGCACGACCACGTTGTGACGACTGTCGCGCTTCGCCGGCGCGTCGCGCGGCCCCCTTTGCCAGATGTCGGAATCTCACCCACACACACCGCCATGCGCATGAACCCCATCGCCGTCGCCTTTGCCCTCGTGTTGATCGCGGGCTGCTCGCCGCCTCCCGAGGTGCTGGGCGCCGGCAACGAGCGCCGTGACACGCGCGGCGTCGAGGGCGAGGGCGAAGCAGGCGCCGGCGATGAAGGCGAAGGCGACGGCGACGGCGGCGTCGGCGTCGATGGCGAGGGCGAAGGCGGTGTCGTCGTCGCGCCCTCGTCGCTCGATCCGGGCAGCGCCTGCTCGTGCGACGCCGAGTGTGTCGGCAGCGCCGGCCACGCCGGGATGTGCGTGCTGGGCGTGTGCATGCAGGCGCCGTCGGCGGCCTGCTCGGCGGGCGGCTCGACCACCGAATGCGCGGTGGGCTTCCAGTGCTGGGGCGTCGACGGCGTCGATGGCGGCGTGTGCTGGCCCGACTGCGCGAGCTTCACCTGCGACGGCACCTGCGACGGCGACGGATCATGCGCGCCGTCGGCGGCCACCGATGGTTGCGACGCCAGCTGCTCCGACACCTGCGGCGCCAGTGGTGGCGGTGGCGGTGGCGGTGGCGGTGGCGGTGGCGAGTGCCCGCCCAACTCGAGCCTCGGCGAGGGCGACGGCTGCTACTGCAACGAAGGCTTCGTCATCGTCGACAACGCCTGCGTGCACGCCTGCGAGACCAACACCGACTGCAGCGGCGGCGAGGTCTGCACCGACTTCGAGTGCCGCGCTCCGCCGTGCACGGCCACGTCGTGCGACGCCGGCTTCGTGTGCGCCCGCTCGGGATCGTGCGTGCTCGACCTCGGCGCGCCGCCCGCCGGGACGCCGCCGGCCAGCTGCCCCAACGTGCCGGGCTTCGCCTGCACCGGCGGCGAGAGCAGCTGCGGCGGCGTCGTCGCGTTCACGCCCGTCGATGGCGATGGCTACACGAACTATCCGCTCAACGGCGAGACCGTGGCCGACCAGTACCGCAGCTTTGCCCGCCGCGATGTCTTGCAGCTGGTCAAGTACGCCGCGGCGTCGACGAGCTGCACGTCGGCCAACTGGGACTTCGGCAACGGCGCCCCCATCGCGCTCGGCGACATGAGCGAAGCCAACGGATCGATCCCCGGCACGCGCGAGGGCGAGCCCGGGCATCCCGCCGGCACCCACGAGCAGGGCCGCGACATGGACATCGGCTACTTCCAGCTCGCCGCTGCCAACAACGAGCTGCGCTCGGTCTGCAATCACGTGAGCGGCGGCCAAGACCAGTACCACTGCGTCTCCGAGCCCAACGACCTCGACGTCTGGCGCACCGCGACCTTCATCGCCAAGCTCCACGACAGCCCGCAGCTGCGCGTCATCGGCGTCGACGGCAAGGTCGGTCTGCAGATCGAGTCGGCCATCGAGCAGCTGTGCGCCGGCGGTTGGATCAGCGGCAACGCCTGCAACGGCGGACTGTCGCTGGCCTACGAAACCGTCGACGAAGGCCAGGGCTGGTTCCGCTTTCACCACCACCACTTCCACATCAGCCTGCTGTCGCGACCCGAGGCCGGCCTCGCGCTGCCGGTGCGCCTGCCGGGCGACATCCAGCGCCGCATGATGTGCCTCGACGAAGGCTGCCAGCACGTCGTCGACGTCGCCCACGACCCGCGCCGCCGCCTCTATGGCGACGGTATGACGCTGGTGAACCCCTGGAAGCGCGCGCCCTGAGCGCGCCCTGAGCGGGTGAGCTGACCGCCGAGCGCGATCGTCAGCGGAAGAACTCGATCAACGTCGGGGCGATGGCCGGCGCGGCGACGTTGTGGTCCTGGCCCGGGATGATGGCCGTGTGCTTCTCGCCGCCGACGCGGTCAAAGACGACGGTGGCGGCGTGCTTCAGCCACGGTGGGCTTTTGCCGCCGGCCAGCGTCAGCGTCGGCACCGTGATCGCCTGGAGCGTGTTCTTCAGCTCGTCGGGCAAGGGTCCGCCGCGCTGCGTGTCGCCGAGGATGGCGAAGTCGTAGGGCAGGGTGTGGGCCACCGCCTTGAGGCCTTTGAACACG
>JBKJNL010000105.1:0-6173 GCA_046593615.1 Myxococcota bacterium
GCGTGTTCTCACCCCACCGGGTGCAGACAAAATTTGCGGCTCTCGGTGGTGTTGCTTTCTATGTGTTCTTTCAGCTGGCCCACTACGGTTACGATCTCTACCTCGAACGCCTGACCAACGTCGGGGCGATGTATGGAAGCTTCGCCGCGCTCATCATCATCGTCTTGTGGATGTACTACTGTGCTTCTTTGCTGCTGGTGTGCTGCCACGGCGTCAAGGTGGCCCAGCGCCGGATGACCGTCGGGCCGCGGTGGCCCAAGGACGGCAAGCTCTTCCTCGTCTGATGGGTGGGCCCCCGCCGTGGGCTCAGCGGTGGCTGAGCGTTGGCTGAGCGGCTGAGCGGCTGAGCGGCTGGACCAAAGAAAACGGCGCCTGGTGGCGCCGTTTCTCGTGTCCATCGTTGGCACCGCCTGTGGCGCCAGTCGCCCGATCAGGGCTTGCGGGGGACGACGGAGCCGGTCGAGACCTGCGGGCCGTTGCCCTGGCCGTTGCCGTGCCCGTTTCCCTGCGGTGCCGGCGACGCCGAAGCAGCCGACGCCGATGGAGAAGGCGGCGGCGGGGTCGCCTGCGACGACGGCGTCACGGCGTTGGTGGGCGGCGGCGGCGGAGGCTGCGAGCCGGGCACGGGGCCGGTCGGGAAGCCTGGGCGGCGAGCCGGAGCCTTGCCGGGGGCCACGATCATGAACATTTGCTTGCCTTCCATGCGGGGCGGCAGCTCGACCTGGGCGATGTCCGAAATGATTTCGGCCACGCGCTTCAGGATGTCTTGACCAATCTCAGGGTGAACGATTTCGCGTCCACGGAACATGATGGTGACGCGCGCTTTGTTGCCGTCCGAGAGGAACTCGCGCAGATGGCGGACCTTGGTGTCGAAGTCGTGGATGCCGGTCTTGGGCCGGAACTTGACCTCTTTGACCTCGACGACGGTCTGCTTCTTTTTGAGCTCCGACGCCTTGCGCTTCTGCTCGTACTTGAACTTGCCGTAGTCCATGATCTTGCAGACGGGCGGCCGAGCCATCGGCTGCACTTCCACGAGATCAAGTCCCTTCTCCTCGGCGCGCTTGAGCGCGTCGTCGGTCGCCAGGATGCCGAGCTGCGAGCCGTCATCGGCGATGACGCGGACTTCGCGAACGCGGATGCGGCGGTTGACGCGGGGCTCGGTCTGGCGATCGTCACGGCCGCGGGGACCACCCGGTCCGCCACCGCCGCCGCCACCGCCGCCGCCGCCAAAGGGCGGGCCGCCAGGGCCACCGGGGCCAGCGCCGGGGGGACCGCCGAAGCCGGGGCGCGGGGGACCCATACCGGGACCACCCATCGGGCGCGGGGCGCCGAACGGGGGAGGACGGGGCGGACCCGACGACGGCCCGGCCGGGTTTTGAGGAGCGCCAGGAGGAGGAGGGCCAGAATCGCGGTACGCCAGAACAGTTCTCCACGGTGCGGGTCAGTGCGCCCGCTTCAAATGTTGCAGCTGCCATGTGCCGGCTCCGGCCCCCGCACGCAACCCTGAATTGCCGCAATTCCCGCCCCGAAAAGCGCCCAGGAAACGGTCCTGCCAAAGGCCGGAACGATGGCGCCTCCGACGTCGACGCGGGCCAGTGACCCGCTCAGCTGCGTTCAATGATCCGGATCGGAGTGTCGAGCAGGCGCTCGACACAGTCGGCCGGCGAGCCGTCTTCAAAGGCGAGCATGGCGAAGTCGGCGTCGTCGTCGAGAGCGATGATCGGGTGGTGCCAGACGCCGACGGCGTACGAGATCCCCTGCCCGGCAGTGCAGGCAAAGGCCAGCAGGCCGTCGACGTCGGGGGAGCCGTCGACGCCGGTGGGGGCGACCACGACGAGGAAGCGGGCGCACGCCAGCGGCAGAAACGCCTGCGTCGAGCACGGGTGCCGCTCCAGCAGCGTGACCTGAAACGGCAGCGCCTTTTTCGTCGAGCGGAACACCGCGAGGTTGCCCCTGGCCTCGGGCCGCGTCGACGTCACCGGCGCGCAGAAGTCGAAGCGGACGGCGGTGCCCATGTTGGCCGAACGACCCGGTGCGCCAGCGCGCAGGGCGGCGGAGACGACGGCGCCGAAGGGGGCAAAGGCCTCGACCGTCAGCGGCCTGGCGACGATCTCGCGCATCCTACGATCCTCGATAGGTCGAATAGCCGAAGGGATTCAACAGCAATGGAACATGATAGTGCTCCGTGGTCTTTTCCACCACGAACGTAATCTCGGCGACTGGAAAGAAGGTCCGCTGCCCCTGGCGCCAGAAGTACTCGCCGATGGCGAAGCGCAGGCGGTACGTACCCCGCGGCGGCTCGCCCTCGATGAGGCCCTTGAGGCGGCCATCGGCGTCGGTGCTGCCGTCGGCAACGCGCTCAAAGGTTCCGTCGTCAAGCTCGCGCTCGAGGATGATGCCGATGCCATCGGCCGGGCGGCCGCGTGTGGTGTCAAGGACGTGGGTGCTGATGCCCATCTCAAGCTCCTGCATTCTCGGTGTTGGCTCGCAGCCAGCGCTCGAGGCGCAGGCGCGTGATCTTCATTTGCTCGCGGGCGGCGTTGTCGATCTCGGTCTGCCGATCGTTGCCGAGGCGGCTCTCGAGGATTTCGAGCATCATGTCTGCGCTCTTTCCCGAAGCAAACACAATGTAGATGAAGCCAAATTTCTCGTGGTATTTCTGGTTCAGCTCGGCCAGGCGTTCGTGGGTGGTGGCTCGTACCGAGGCGACGCCGGCCTGCTCCTGCGACGACCACGACGCCGACTGCGCCGTCGCCGACGCCGCATTTTTCGTCTCGCCGATCTTCGGGTGGGCGGCCCAGGCCTCGAGGAGATCGGGCTCGGCGAGGCGCCAGAAGGCCTCTTCGGCGGCGGCGAACAGCTGGCGCGCGCCGTTGCCCGCGGTGAACGTCATGGTCGCGACCGCCGCACGCATGGCCGTCGACCAGGTGTTGGCGCCGCAGAACGACAGCCACTGCTCGTCGCTGGCCGTCTGCAAGGCCTGCAGGCCGGCGACCTCGACGGCGCTGTCGGCGGCGTGGCCAAAGACCCGCAAGCGGTTCACGCCGCCGTGCGGAAAGATGTGCACGCGCAGGTGCGTGACCATCATCGGCCGCTCAGGCTCGAGCACATGACGGCGGTGCTGCACCAGGGGCGTCTTGCCGATCAAGATCGGCCAGCCGGCCTTGCCCTGCTGCTGCGCCTGCTCGTTGAGCGTGCGCAGCTGCTCGGTCGACGGCGCGTCGTCGTCGATGGCTTCGACGACGACGGCCTGGGGCGCGTTGCCCTTGAAGAATGCCGTGTCGAGCTCGACGCGCTCGACCAGGCCGCGACGGCCGAGCTTGATGACGCACCAGTCCGAGCCCGGCGTGCGGCGACGTTTGGTCTCCCAACCGTCGCCCATGTTCACGCCGCGGCCCGGCAGCAGAAGGTTCGACGGTGGCCCGAAGAATTCGTCGGAGACCGCGGCGACCGTGCCGCCGTTTTCGATGGCCGCGAGGTCGACGGTGCCGTTGCGCCAGAAGGTCCGCTCGTCGGGCACGACGACGCCAAACACGCGCAAGCGGGCGACGCCGCCGTCGGGGTAGATGCGCAGCCGCAGGTGCGTCGCCTTTTTCGGGGTCGGTGCGGGGAGGGTGATCGCGTTCGCCGTGTGCGGCAGGACGGCGGTGTGCGGCACGACCTCGAACCAGCTGTCGTCGGCGGCGGCGTTCAACTCGTCGGCGGTGGCGGTGTAGGCGGCTTCGATGCCTTCGATGGCCACGTGCGTCGGCGCGTTGCCGCGAAACCAGGTGGTGTCGACGACGACGCCGTGCACGAGGCCCGGCGTACCCAGGCGGATGAGACAAGAATCATGGCCCGGGGTTCGCCGTCTCTGTGACTCCCAACCGTCCATCCACTTGCCTTTGTCGGTGTATTTATCTTCTTCCCAACGGGGCGCGTCGGGGCGGATGAGGTTCTCCTTTTCGGCGAAGTAGTCGTCGGTGGCGAACACGACAAAGGTGCCGGTCAGGTCATCGGCGAGGTTCACCAGGTGGGCAAACTCGGGCGGCGATTTCTGTCGAGAAGACACAGCGGGGCTCCCTTTTCAGGTGATTCTGGAATGACGAAATCAAGCGGGCCGCTCGTCAGCGCCCGGCATCAGCGCCCGGCGTCAGCGCCCGGTATCAGCGCCCGGCATCAGCGTTGAGCGGGCTGGAAGCAGCCGCGCGGGCTCTGCAGGCCGGTGTCGCGGGCGTAGGCGAGGCGACCGCGCACCCACGTCTGCTCGACGACGCCGCGCAGCGTGCGGCCGGCGTAGGGCGTGATCTTGTGCTTGTGGCGCAAAGACCCCGGCCCGAGCGGCCCCGGAGCGGGGGGAACGGCGTCGACGACAAACGAGGCGGTGTCGTCCCAGACGACGACGTCGGCGTCGAAGCCGCGGGCCAGCTTGCCCTTCTTGGTGCCGAGGCCAGCGAGCCGCGCCGGGGCTTCGGCGTTCCACTGGAACATGTGCGCGAGCCCCTGCCCGCGCTCCGCCGTCAACGTGTGCAGCACGCTGAGGCCGAGCTGCAGGCCGGCGATGCCGCCCCAGGCGCCCATGAAGTCGCCAGTCTCGGGCTTCTTCAATTGCGGCGTGCAGGGTGAATGATCAGAGACGACCATTCCCACTGTCTTGTCGAACAGGCCATTCCACAGATCTTCACGATTCTGCGGATCGCGGATGGGAGGGGCGCACTTGAAGCGGGTCTCGCCATCGGGGACGTCGTCGCTCGTGAACGCCAGGTAGTGCAAACAGGTCTCGGCCGTGATCGGTACGCCGTCGTCTTGTGCGGCTTTCAGCAATGGCAAAGCCGAGGCCGACGACAGATGCACGATGTGCGCGGGGCAGCGGTGCTTGCGCGCCAGCTCGATGACCATCGCGATGGCTTCGTCTTCGGACGAGCGCGGACGTGAGCGCAGATAGGTGGCGTAGCTGCGCGGGTCGGCGTGCTCGGCGGCCAGGCGGGCTTCGGCTTCGACGAGGGGGCGCGGGTGCTCGGCGTGCACGAGCAGCGTGAGCCCGAGGTCGCGCAACACGGGCATCGCCAGGTCGAGGTGCTCGCGGTCGACATGCGGGAATTCGTCGACGCCTGAGGGGCACGTGAAGCACTTGGCGCCAGGCACGCCGAAGTCGGCGAGGCCCTTCAGCTCGGCGACGTTGCCCGGGATGACGCCGCCCCAAAACGCCACGTCGCAGTGGAGCTGGCCGTCGACCGACTTGAGCTTGGTCTCGGCCGCCGCCCGCGACGTCGTCGCCGGAATGCAATTGAGCGGCATGTCGACGACGGTGGTGATGCCGCCCGCGGCCGCGGCCTCGGTGGCCGAATGGAAGCCCTCCCACTCGGTGCGACCCGGCTCGTTGATGTGCACGTGGCTGTCGACGACGCCGGGGGTGACCAGCAGGTCGCCGGCATCGATCAGCGGCACGTTGGCGTCGTAGACGGCGTGGGCGGTGACGTCGACGATCAGACCGTCTTTCACGTGCAGCGTGGCCGGGTGCAGGCCCAGCCCCGAACCGCCCGCGCGCGGGCCGCTCGGCAGCAGCACCCGCTGGCTGCGCAGGCAGAACGTCGTCGACGCGGTGGTGGCGACGGTGCTCCCGGATCTCGGGCTGCTGCGGGTCATGGGAGGCCTCCGGGAATCTTCGCGCCCTGGGCGATCCACCGGCCGAGGATGACCCGCTCGTCGTCGGTCATGCCCGTCAGGTTGCCCAGCGGCATGGTCTTGCTGTGCACAGCGCGGGCGAGGATCTTGTCCTGGTTGGCGACGACGTCACGCGGGTCTTCGAGCGTGAGCCCCACCGGCGGGGCCGCGAACGCCGGATTTGACGGCTTCTTGGCGTGGCAGCTCGTGCAGCGCGCCTCGAGGATGAGCTTCACCTGCGAGTACGCCACCTCATCACCCGACGCCGACGTCGCTGGCGCCGACGACGACGCCGGCCGGCTCATCACGCCGACCGCCGAGAACGAAGCCAACACACCGAGCAGCACGATGGGATGGGTCTTCGTGCGAAGGTTCATCGCATATTTGACGCCAACACCTGCAACAAAGATGAGCCCGAGAACCAACCAGGCCATCTCGTGAGCATACAATCCTGGAAAGTGGTTGCTGAGCATCGTGAACAGCACGGGCAGCGTCAGGTAGTGGTTGTGCGTCGAGCGCTGCTTGGCGCG
>JBKJNL010000121.1:0-2814 GCA_046593615.1 Myxococcota bacterium
CGGCGGGCGGCGGCGGCGGCGTCCTTGAAGCGCCCGAGACCGAGCGCGGCCGAGCCCTTGACCGCCAGCGCCGACAGTTCGTCGTCGAGCGAGGGCCGCTTGCCGAGCAGTGACAGCGCTTTGTCGGCGTCTTTTTCAGACGCCCGGGGGTTGGTCGCGTGCAGCAGCTCGGCGCGGGCGATGAGCAGCCGGGCCATGGCCAACGGGTTGTTGCCGACCGCCGACAGAGCGCGCTCGACGTGCACGAGGCCGCTCTCGTTGGCCCCGAGCTTCAAGCAGGCCCGGGCCAGCCACACATGCAGCTCGGCGAACGACGTCGTCGTCGAAGCCCCCTCGCGCTCGACCGCGCTCTCGAGGAACGCGCGCCCTTCGCGCAGCTGCCCGCACAGGCACAGCGCCTTGCCGACGGCGAGGTCGACGCGGGTGACGTCGTCGGGGTCGATGTCGCCGCTGGCCGACAGGCGCGCGGCGCGGCGGGCGGTGGCGAGGGCGTCTTCAAAGGCGAACTGCGACAGCGCGTGATCGACGGCCATGACAAAGAAGCGGACGGCGCGGGCGAAGTCGCCGGCGCGCTCCAGGTGCACCGCCAGGGTCTCGGCGATGGGCGCGAGGTTGCCCGTGCCTGACTTCTGGGCGCGTTCTTCGAGGACGGCGGCGCAGACCTCGTGCCACGTGGGCAGCGCGCCTTCGTCCTTGAGGCCCTTGATGAGCGCCTCGCGGATGTTCGGATGCCGGAAGACCACGCGCGGGCGGCCGTCTTCGGTGTCGACGACGCGCACGAGGCCCTGCGCTTCAGCGGTGGCCAGCGCGCGCTTCACCTGATCGACGTCGACGCGGGCCACGGCGGCCAGGAGCTTCGGCCCCGACGGCCGGTTGAAGACGGCGAGGGCCCGCAGGGTGCGCTTCTCGGCGTCCTGCAGGCGGCCGATGCGCTGCTCGAGCACCGTCGACGACGGCGTGTTGACGACGGCGCCGCGGTATTCGTCGAGCAGCCAGCCGAGCTCGCCGCGCTTCAGGTCGCCGCGCTGAATCATGAGCGCGAGCACCTCTTCGACGAGCAGCGGGTTGCCGCCGCTGTGCGAGAGCAAGAGCTCGGCAAAGGCCTCGGGCACGCTCTCGGGCGACGGCACGCCGAGCAGCGCGGCCACGAGCTTCTTGACGTCGTCACGACCGAGCCCCTGCAGAGGGATGTGCACGACCTCTTTGCCGGCGGCTTCGAGGATTTCCTTGGGCACGAGGCCCATCTGCTCGTCACAGGTCGCGACGACGACGATGCCGGCCTGCTTTCCGCCGCGCAGGATCTGGGCGAGCACGTTGGCCGAGGCGGCGTCGCAGAAGCCGATGTCCTCGATGATGAGCACCACGGCCTGCGCCGGGGCCCCCATGCCCAGGAACAGCTGCGCCGCGCTGATCTGAAACCGCTCGCGCTCGGTGCGCGAGCGCTGCAAGCGGTCGTCGTCTTTGACGACGCCGTCACGCCCCTGCCCGTCACGGCCGTCGGCGCGATCGGCGAGCTCGGGGCACAGGCGATCGATGACAAGGCGCTCGCCCTCTGAGAGTTGGGCGCGCCGCGCCACCGGCGCCAACGAGCGCACCAGCTCGGCGATGGGGCGGTAGGCCCAGCGGCCGTCTTCGAGGCAGGTGCCGATGGCGGCGCGCCCGCCTGACAGCTGCGAGCTGGCCTTGAGCTCGGCGACGAAGCGGCTCTTGCCGACGCCGTCTTTGCCTTCGACGACGACGAGGCGGGGGGCGTCGGGCGTGCGATCCTTCACGGCCTCGACGAGCTCGTTGATCTTTTTCTGCTCGGCGTCGCGGCCGACCAGCCGCGCGCGGCCCAGGGCGATGGGCATCGCGATGGCCTGGTTCGGAATCAACTGCGAGAGCGCGGCGGCGACCTCAGCGGCGGACTGAGGGCGGCGCGACGGCTCTTCGTCGAGGAGCCGCATGAGCAGGTCGGAGAGCGCGCGGCTGCCGTAGCCCAGGGCCTGCAGCGACGGCGCCGGCGTCTTGCGCGCCTGCAGCAGCTCCTGCGGCGTGCCGCGGCCGTGGGGCAGCTTGCGGGTCACGACCTGGAACAGCGTGATGCCGACGGCGTAGAGGTCGGCGCAGATTGAATGACCGAAGCCGCGCAGCACTTCGCTGGCGAGATACGGCGGCGTGCCGGCCCAGCGGGCCCCCCGCTGCGGCGTCGGATCGAGCTCACGCCACAAGCCGAAGTCGAGGACGCGCACGCGCTCGCCGGGGTCGGCGTGGCTTTGCACGAGGATGTTGGCGGGCTTCAGGTCGCGGTGCAGGACGCCGTGGCCGTGGATGAATTCCAGCGCCCGGCAAATCTCGACGAACAGCGCCAGCACCTCGTCGATCTTCTTGCCCGCCAAGGAGTCAAGCAGCGGCTTTCCGACGACGAGCTCCTGCGTGAAGTACCAGCTGCCATCGTCGGGGGCGGGGCCGAAGTCGAACACGCGCACCAGGTTCGGGTGGTGCAGGCGCGAGAGGATCTCGAACTCTTTGCGAAAGAAGTTCTCCCAGCGCGGGTCCTTGGCGTGAAGCATCTTGAGGGCGACAAACATGTTGCCGCGGCCGAGGTCTTCACAACGGAAGACCTTGCCCGCCGCGCCCTCGCCGAGGACGTCGAGCAAACGATAACGACCATCGACGACGTCACCGACCTGCACAGCCGGCACAATGCGGGTTCGACCTCTGAGACGTCAAACGAAACCCATCGTGTGCCCCTGCGCGGTTGACTCCCCGGGCCCGAGCGGCCCAGGAGCGGGGAACCCGGGCTCATTGCAGGCCTCCGCCGATTTCGGTGTC
>JBKJNL010000161.1:0-6583 GCA_046593615.1 Myxococcota bacterium
AAAGGCCGTCAGCGGCCGCAACCTGACCGTGATGTTCCGCGATCAGCGGGCCGTGCAGGGCGACTCCGACGACTACGCGCCCAACGCGCCGGTCTTTACGTTGGTGCCGCCCGCCGGGCGCGGACAGTTCGAGAAGATCGTCATCAACGCCGCCGCGGTCGCCTCCGTCACCTGACGTCACCTGACGTCGATTACGACGCCAGCATCTTGATGGCGCAGCGCCAAACGAAAGCGCGCCTGCCGAGGGGCAGGCGCGTGTCAGATGATCCGGCGACGACGACGACGACGACGACGACGACGACGCTCAGGGCTCAGGCTTCCTGCTGGCCGATGATGCGGCCGTAGATCTGCTCTTGCATCTTCTGCAGCTTCTCGAGCAGCCCGAGCATCGCGTGCTCGCGCGACAGCGACGCGCGCATGCGGTCGGCGTCTTCTTTGGAGACGTTGACGGGAGTCTTCAGGCCGCTGACCAGCTGGCGCGACATGTCGCTCGACGACCTCGTCAGCGCCTTGCGGACCATCATGTGATCGTGGCGCGGACCGGTCGGCGTGGCGAAGGGGTTCGCGGCCTCGGGCACGGCCAGCCGCAACGACTCTGACGACGTCGACGGCGTGATGAACTCGACGGGCGCCTTTTGGGCGATGGGCGCCAGCTCGGGCCGCGACACCTTCTGGGCCTGGTGGAGCTTGACCTCGTCGGCGGACATGCCGGCGGCGGGGGCGATGCCGGTGCCAGCGGGGTTCACCCAGGTGAAGCGGCGGACCTGTTGGCGGTCGATCTCGTTGGCCATGGCGTGGGCTCCGGCGGTCAGCAGTTCAAGGGTCTTCGGGCGCGCGAATCACAGAGGTTATCGGGGCTTCGGGCCCGTGGTTGCGGGCGTTCCGGCGCCGCGTTGCACTGCGCCCTGGGCCGGTCTCGCCGGGCCGGCCGGCGTCGCGGCGGCACCGGCGCCTGGGGCGGTGGCGGCGGGTTGGCCCTTGCCGCCCTTCTTCCTGGCGTTGGTGCGGGCCGTCTCTTTTTCCTTGAGCTCGAAGACGAAGTTCAGGACTTCGGCGACGGCTTCGTAGAGCTCCTCGGGAATTTCTTCTTCGAGGTCGAGCTTGTGCAGCGCCTGCGCCAACGGGACGTTTCGCAGGATCGGCACGCCAGCCTGGCGGGCGATCTCCTTGATGGTCTCGGCGTTCTTGCGCATGCCCTTGGCGACGATGCGCGGCGCGCCGCCCTTTTCACGGTCGTATTTGATGGCGACGGCGACGTGGGCGGGGTTCACGACGACGGCATCGGCGTTGGCGACATTTTGTTGGCTCCCGTGGAGGATGAGCTCTTCGGCCAGCGACTTTCGTTCGGCTTTGGCATGCGGGTCTCCCTCTGATTGTTTATATTCCTGTTTGACGTCATACTTCGACATCATGAGATCTTTGTTGAACACGTGTCGCTGCCAGAAGAAGTCGGCGACGGCAAAGATGACGAACAGCAGGCCGATGCGCTTGGCGATGTTCAGGATGATCTGGCCGCCGATGTACACGCCGGTCCACAGATCGATGCGCGTCGACATCACGACCTCGCGCAGCGATCCCTTGAGCGAGTCGTAGGCGATGTAGCTGACGAAACCGAACTTGATCAGCTGCTTGAGTGATTCGACCAGCTTCTTCTTTGAAAACAGATTCTTGAAGCCATCGACCGGATTCAATTTCTTCAGATCAGGCGTGAGCGGCTGGGTGGTAAAGACGAAGCCGACCTGCATGTAGTTGGCAGCGACGCCGGCGATGAACGCGCCGCCGAGGGCCGGCATCGAGCACTCGAGGATGACCCACAGGGCCTCCCAGCTGACGTCGAGCACGGTGGGCAGGTCGTCGCCGCGGCGGACGGCGCTCTCGAGGGCGCCGACCAGGAACTCGCGCAGGCGGTTGGCCGTCGAATTCAGCGTCAGCGCCGTGACCGAAAAGACGATGACGAACGACAGGGCCTGGATGGCGTCCTGCGACTTCGCCACCTGCCCTTTGTCGCGGGCCTGCTTCACCTTCTGGGGCGAGGCCTCTTCGGTCTTTTCCCCTGTGCCGCCGTCGGACATGGCCCTGGTTCTAGCAGACGACGACGACGACGACGAAGCAGGCCGCGTTTGCTGCGGGGCCGGACCGGTCCACGAGTCCGACCGTGCGAGCGCGTCCTGATGAGCCAGAACGGCGATCTTTGGGGGTCGCAGAACGATAGAGTCCCGGGGATGCACGGCACCGGTGAGCCCCTGGGACGTTTCACCACCGATCTGCCGGACGGCACGATCGAAGCGGCGCGCCGTGTCGCGCGCGTGCTCGAAAAAGCGCAGCGGGTGCTGGTCTGCGGCAACACCGGCGCCGATGGCGACGTCGCGGGCTCGACGCTGGGGCTCGCCACTGCGTTGCGGCGGCTCGGCAAAGAGGTCGTCGTCTACAACGACGAGGCCTATCCGCAGGCCTTTAACTGGTTGCCCGGGGCCGATGACGTCGTCGGCTTCGTCTCCGGCGACGACCGCTTCGATGCCTCGGTGATCGTCGACGCCGCCCGCTTCGACAAAGTGGGCGTGAGCTTTCCCGACAAGGCCCGCCGCGGGGTGCTCTGCTGGGTCGATCACCACAAGAACGACGCCCCGCCCGGCGACGTCAACTTCATCGACCTGACCGCTGCCGCCGTGGGCGAGCAGGTGGCGATGATCCTCGACCAGATGGGCGTGGCGCTCGACGCCGACGTCGCCCGCTGCCTCTACGCCTCGATCGTCGCCGACACCGGCGGCTTCCGTTACGGCAACACCTCGGCCCGCGTGTTCCGCCTGGCGGCCCGGCTCGTCGAGGCCGGCGTCGAGCCCTGGGAGATGACCGAGCACATCTACGAGTCGCAAGACGAAGCCCGCGTGCGCCTGCTGGGCCGGGCCCTCGACGGCCTGTGGCGCTCCTCGTGCGGTCGCGTCGGCATCGTCACCGTGCGCGTCGCCGACCTCGTCGAGCTCGGCGCTGCCGAAGAGCACGTGCAGGGCCTCGTGAATCACGTGCGCGGCATCAAGGGCGTCGAGGTCGCGGTGCTGCTGCGCGAGCTTGCCCCCGACACGGTGCGCGTCATCTTTCGCTCGCGCGGCAACGTCGCCATCACGCCCATCGCCCAGGGGCTCGGCGGCAAAGGCAGCAAGAACGCCGGCTCCGTCGTTGTCGCCGCCGACGTCCACGAAGCCCGCGAAGCCGTCATCGCCGCGACGCACCAGCACCTGGCCATGCTCGCCGGCGTCGCACATGGGCAGGTCGGGCACGATGGCGGGCACGATGGGCAGTCCGTTGACGTGACGATGCCCGGGGGCAACGCCGAGTAGGTGAGCGACCGCCCCCCCGTTCCGAGTGCTGTTCCGCCTGTTCCGAGCGCTGTCCTGCGCGACACCACCGCCCCCCGTGCCGAGGGCATCCTCGTCGTCGACAAGCCCGTGGGTCCGACCTCGTTCGACGTCGTCCACAAGCTGCGCAAGAGCCTCAACACCCGCGAGATCGGGCACTGCGGGACCCTCGATCCATTGGCCTCTGGCGTCGTCGTCGTCTGCGTCGGCCGCTACTGCAAGCTGGTGCGCTTCCTGACGTCCGACGACAAGCGCTACGTCGCCCGCGTCACCTTTGGCTTCTCGACGCCGTCGTTCGACCTCGAGACCGAAGCCGACGCCCACGGCGACCCCGGCGTCGTCGACGAAGCGCGACTGCGCGCGGTGCTGGCGTCGATGAAGGGCGTGCTGCAACAGGTGCCGCCCGTGCACTCCGCGGTGCAGAAAGACGGCGAGCGCCTGTACGCAAAGGCCCGCCGCGGCGAAGTCGTCGTCGTCGAGCCCCGCACCGTCACCGTGCACGCGCTCACGCTGCGCGCCTGGGACCCGCCCCACGCCACCATCGACGTCGACGTCGGCAAGGGCTTCTACGTGCGCTCGCTGGCCCGCGATCTCGGCGCCCTGCTGGGCTGCCCATCACACCTGTCGGCCTTGCGCCGGCACCAGAGCGGCGCCTACTCCCTCGACGACGCCGTCGGCCTCGACGTCGCCCGCGACCCGCTGCTGGCGCCCGAGCGCTTGTTGAAGGGCGCCAGCGCCATCCGCGGCATGGAGCGCGTCGAGCTCGACGCCGCCGCCGTCGACGACCTGCGGCACGGACGGCGGCCGGCGACGACGCTCGTGGGCACCAATCTGCTCGGCTGCGCCGGCGACGACATCGTGGCCGTCGTCGACGTCGTCGAGGGCCGGCTGCACAGCGTCCGCGGGTTCTGACGTGCCGCGCGATCAAGCGACGCTGGCGCTGCACAAGCCCTACGGGGTGCTGTCGCGCTTCACGTCCGATGGCAGCAAGTGGCGCACCCTCGCCGAGCTCGGCCTGCCCAAAGATGTCTGGCCCATCGGACGCCTCGACGCCGACAGCGAAGGGCTGTTGCTGCTGTCGGCCGACAAGTCGCTCGTCGATCGTCTGCTGTCGCCGAAGCAGAAAGCGCCAAAGACGTATTGGGTGCAGGTCGAAGGCGTCCCCGACGACGACGCGCTTCGACGCTTGCGATGCGGCGTGGTCATCGACGGCGAGACGACGCTGCCGGCGCAGGCGACGACGATGCCTGCGCCCGCGGTGGGTCCGCGCGATCCGCCGATCCGTTTTCGCAAGAGCGTGCCCGACAGCTGGATCGAGCTCGTCATCGTCGAGGGCCGAAACCGCCAGGTGCGGCGCATGACGGCCGCCGTGGGTCACCCGACGCTGCGCCTGGTGCGCGCCGCCGTCGGCGACGTGCAGCTGGGTTCGCTGGCGCCCGGCGAATTCCGCGTCGTCACCGGCGACGAGCTTGCCTTCACCAGACGCTGAGACGAAAACGATCGCGTGAACGAACGCGAACGACCCAGCAGGCCCACTCCGTCGAACGCCGAGCCTGCTCGCGCGCGCCGGCCCCAGCAGAACCTCGCCGCGCCGACCCGCAAGCGCGGCATCCCCGCCGTCGCCGACGTGCTGTGGAACGCCCTGAACAACGCCCACCTCTCGTCGTTGGGTGAGCGCGTCGACGACGTCACGCACGGCTTCCATTCTTGGCCCGCGGGCATGCCGCCGGCCATTGCCCGCACCATCCTCGACGCATTCGCCGGCCCCGCCGACAGCGTCGTCGTCGACCCGTTCTCCGGCGGCGGCACCGTCGGCCTCGAGGCGCTGCTGCACCGACGCGCGTTTGTCGGCGTTGACCTGAACCCGCTGGCGGCGCGCGTCGGTTTCCAACGCTGTCGTCCCCGCACCGACGACAACGCCGAAGCCGTCGAAGCCGTCGTCGACGCAGTCACCGAGCGCAGCAAAGATCGCGTGCGGACCAAGCGCCGCGTCCGCGCCGACGTCTCACCCGAGATCGCGTCGGCGTTCTTGCCGCACACCCTGGTCGAGCTCGCCGGACTGCTCGAAGAAATCGGCGCGGTCGACGATGACGACGCCCGCACGCTCATGGCCGTGGTGTTCTCGTCGATCCTGACCAAGGTCTCGCTCAAGCGCGGTGACACCGACACACAAGGCAACCCGAGCAAGCGCGTCGCTCGCTTCTTCCCGTCGGAGGTTTTTCAAGAAAAGGCCCACAACCTGCTTGATCGCCAGCGCGCCCTGTTCCGGCGCATCGGACAAGACGTGCCGCGGCCGCAATTTGTCGTCGACGACGCCCGCAACCTGCCCACCGTCGTGCCGCGCGCGAAATTGATCCTGACCTCACCGCCCTACGGCGGCACCTACGACTACGTGCGCCACCACGCGCTGCGCCTGGCGTTCTTGCAGCTCGATGCCTCGAAGCTCGAGGAGATGGAGCTCGGCGCGCGGCGCAAGAAGCAGACGGTCGCCGAATTCGACGACGACGTCGCGGCCATGCTCGGGGCCATGAGCAAGGTCCTCGATCGCGATGGTCTCGCGGTGCTGCTCATGGGCGACGCCGTCGTCGACGGCCGCTTGCTGTCGGCGGGCGATCAGCTGGCGTTCATCGGACCCAAAGTCGGCCTCGACGTCGTCGCCAGCGCCGCCGCGCCGCGCATCGATTGGCACGCTGGTGGCGCCGCCGGACCCGCAGGGCCCGGGGCGCGGGGGCCCGGCCGGTCGGGTCCGGAGCGGCTCGAGCACCTCGTCGCGCTCCGCCGACACGACGCCCGCTGACTCGCGCTGACGCGCGCTGACGCTTGCCTGCAAGAGACGGCGTCGCGAAACGGTGGCTCCGGAATCCGGTGTAGCGTCCGGCCTTTCCCCCGGAGGCTCCCGTGCAAAACCCCGTCGCCCAGAAGGGCATCGACGACGACGACGACAACCTGGTGCGCATCGCGCAGCCCGGCGACGCCCGCACCATGGAGCGCCTGTCGAAGGTCAAGCACCGCGTCGTCGTCCTCGGCGGAGGCTTCGCCGGCGTCTACACGGCGAAGTACCTCACCGACATGCTCGGCCGCCGCAAAGACGTGCACGTCGAGCTGTTGAGCGAAGAAAACTACTTCGTGTTCCAGCCGCTGCTGCCCGAGGTCGCGGCGGGGGGCATCGCCGCCACGCATGTCGTGAACCCGATCCGCGAGATCGTTCCGCGCGCGCGATTTCGCTGCTG
>JBKJNL010000180.1:0-4439 GCA_046593615.1 Myxococcota bacterium
CGCACCGGCCGGCCGTCGTCGTCGAGCACCGAGCTGCCGTCTTCGTTGCACTGCTGGCTCAGGCCACCGAGGCAGAAGGTTTCGTCGTCGAGGACATCGCGGATGTGCTCGAAGAACACCTGGGTCGAGTGGTAGACGGTGACCTCGGCAAAGGCGTCTTCTTCGGCGGCGCAGCCCACCGGATCGGCGCCGGGCGCACCGCACTTGGTCGGGTTGGCGCGGTCGCCGTCGACGGGGTCGAAGAACCAGCCGGCGGGATCGGTGCCGGCGGCCGGCGTCGACGACGCGCGCGGCAGCTCGGCGCAGAACACGACTTTCAAGAACAGCGGATCGGGCACGAAGCCGGCGACGCCGGGGGGCAACGGCAGCGAGTCGCGCGGGATGCCGTCGGGGGGTTGCACGACGCTCTCGACGGCGATGCCTTCGTCGATGTCGTCCTGGGTGGCGCAGCGGGCGACGGACGAGGCCACCTGGTCCGGCGGGAGCGTCGTCAGGCAGTCCTGCGAGAGGTCGTTGCAGACGACGAACTTGCAGCAGTTGGCGGTCTCGAAGTGGAAGCCGGCGAGCGGCGCGCCGACGTTGGCGGGCAGCAGGTCGGCGAGCTCGACGTCGACGAGGACGCTGTCTGCATCGTTGAGGCCGGCGGCATCGGGGGCGTAGGTGAACACCCGGGCCGCGGTGGGAGCGGCGGGCAACGGGCCTTCGCCTTCGCCTTCGTCTTCGCCCTCTCCTTCACCTTCGCCTTCACCTTCGCCCTCGCCCTCGCCCTCGCCGCCAGCGGCAGGGCAGTCGAGCGGACAGGTGGCGTCGTCCTCGCCTTGCGCGGGCTCGCATGTGCCGTCGTTGTCGCAGCCGCCCAGGCGGGCCACGGGCGTCGAGCGCATGACGCGGCCGGTGGCGGCGTCGATCCACACGTCGCGGGCGTCTTCGACGCGCCAGGTGGGCACGCGCACGCGCCACGCAGCGTGCAGGCCATCGTTGGCCGAGAGCCAGACGGCCTGGGCGAAGCCCGAGACGTTCTCGACGGTGGGATCGTTGATCAGGCAGCCCGGCACGCTGACAAAGGCGGCGGCCATGGCCTCGTGCTCGGCGAGGCGGAACGACGAAACCGTGTGCAGCGACCGGCCCGTGCCGGTGACGCGGCGGACGCCGGCGGCGTCGACGACAACGACGCGGTCGGCGCCTTCGACGGCGACGCCTTCGACCTGGGGCTGGGCACGGACCACGAAGCGGTCGCCGAAGCCGTGGGCGGTGACGACGACGTCGGAGGCCTGCGCCAGCTCGGGGTCGGTCAAGGTCCAGGCCGGGTCGAGCAGCATGCCGCGGGTGGCGGCTTCGACGGCGCGCTTGCCGGTGCCGGCCGGGATGCGCAGGGTCGTTGCGGGCACGCCGTTGACGGCGTCGATGACGGAGCCAGCGACGGCGTCGACGACGGAGCCGCTGCTCGCGCCAGGGGGTGAAGCCACCGCGGGGACGGCGACCGGAAGCGACAAGACGAGGGAGAGCACGAAAGGACGCGACATGGCGGGGGTTTACCCCAAGAAGCCGTCCCCGTCGCGCCCACCGCGGCGCCGTGGATCCGCCCCGGGCCGGTGTCGGCGGTCGTTCATGCCGGAGCGGCCGTCGGGGTGCGTCGTCGGGTGCGGCGTCGGGGTGCGTCGTCGGGTGCGCACTGCGATTTGTCGCGACGCGGGATCGGGATGCACCATCGGTTCGAATGCCGACGACGGCGCACACGTCCTGTGCTCTTGACGACCCGACTCCCGCGGACCGTAGAGTCCGCTCGCACCAGGAGAGTTTTCTTGATGTTCCGCACCTGCCTCGTCGTCGTCGCTCTCCTCCAGGCCGTTCCGGCCACAGCCGCAGTCGATCTGACCGAAGAGGATTACCGCCTGTACTGCGGCTACCTCGACGCCCTGCAGAAGCCCGACATCCAGAAGCTCAAAGAGGGCAAGGCCCGCGACGCCAAGATCGCCAAGCTCGCCAAGGTGAAGCCCGCCGTGCTCTCCACCGCCGTCGAGCGGGGCCAGAAGGTCGGCTCGACCTGCGACGAGATCGGCAAGGGCGCCCAGTCCTCGGCGCGCGCCGCCCTCGACAAAGCGCTGCCGGGTCGCGTGTACTTCTTTGAGCTCGACACCTCCGACCCGAGCCACGTGCTGGCCAGCGTCGGTTGGCTGGGCATCGACAAAAAGAAGCTCATCGAAGAAGCCGCCACCGTCGCCTCGGCCATCGCCACCGCGGCGCCGATGACGAAGACCATCGCCCTGCGCGGCGCCGACCCCGCCGCCGCCGACAAGACCGCCGACGCCGCCGGCTGGTTCGACGCCAAGATCACGGGCGCCAACGCCAAGCGCATCGAGCAACCCAAGATCTGGGAGTACGCCGCCACCCGCTACCGCCGCTTGTTCGACGGCGTCGTCGAGCGCTGACCCGCGCTCGCAAAGCGAAGCGAAGCGAAGCGAACCGAAGCGAAGCGAAGCGAAGCGAACCGAAGCGAACCGAAGCGCCCGGGGTGAAGCCCTGGAAGGCCGTGCAACAACCGCGCGGCTCGGGCATCCAAGCGGCGTTCCCCGCGTTGTCGTCATCGTCGGGAGCCAGTAGAGCTGGACACTCGACCTGCCCCAACGAGGACCGCCATGAAGACCCCGACCGCATCGTTCTCCGGCGACGACATCGTCATTCTTTCGGCGAAGCGCACTGCCTTTGGCACCTTTGGCGGGGCCCTCAAGAACCACAGCGCCACCGACCTCGGCACCATCGCGTCACGCGCTGCGTTGCAGGCCGCCGGCGTCTCCCCCGGCGACGTCGACCAGGTCATCTTTGGCAACGTCGGCCAGACCTCGGCCGACGCCATCTACCTCGCGCGCCACATCGGCCTGCGCTGCGAGCTGCCCCAGGCGACGCCGGCGCTGACCGTCAACCGTCTGTGTGGCTCGGGCTTCGAGGCCATCGTGCTGGGCGCGCAGCAGCTGATGCTCGGCGAGGCCACCTGCGTGCTGGTCGGCGGCACCGAGTCGATGTCGCAGGCGCCCTACGCGGTGCGCGACACGCGCTGGGGCACGCCGTTTGGCAAGACCCCGCAGATGGAAGACACGCTGTGGTCGTCGTTGACCGACAGCTTCACCGGCATGCCGATGGCGATGACCGCCGAGAAGCTCGCCGAGCAGCACAAGATCTCGCAAGAAGACGTCGACCAGTTCTCGCTGCGCTCGCAGCGCCTCACCAAACAGGCCCAGGACAGCGGCGCGTTCGCCGACGAAATCACGCCGGTCGAGGTCAAGAAAGGCAAAGAGACCGTCTCGTTCGCCAAAGACGAGCACAACCGCCCCGACACCACCGCTGAAGGATTGAAGAAGCTGCCCAAGGTCTTCAAAAAAGATGGTGTGATCCACGCCGGTGCGGCTTCGGGCATCTGCGACGGCGCTGCGGCGCTGGTCATCACCACGGCGTCGATGGCCAAGAAGAAGGGCTGGAAGCCGCTGGCTCGCCTGGTGGGCTGGTCGGTCGCCGGATGCGACCCCACGATCATGGGAATCGGACCGGTCCCTGCGATCCAGAAGCTGATGAAAAAGGTCGACGTTGACTTGGCCGATGTCGACCTGATCGAGATCAACGAGGCCTTTGCGCCGCAGGTGCTGGCCTGCGCCAAAGAGCTCGGCATCGACGCCACCTCGCCGCAGAGCAAGCTCAACGTCGACGGTGGCGCCATCGCCATTGGCCACCCGCTCGGCGCCTCGGGCGCGCGCATCACCGCCCACCTCGTGCACGCGCTGTCCCGTCGCTCCGCCGGGGGCAAGAAGCAGCGCGGTGTCGGCTCGGCTTGCATCGGCGGCGGCCAGGGCGTCGCCGTTCTCGTCGAGAGCCTCTGATCATGGCGGAACGCAAGGGACCCGAGCCGCCGTCGTCACCGCTGGCCTCGGGCTCGGGTCCGCAGGCCTCGGGACGGGTGGCCGCGCCGCGGCCGCGCCTGGCCAACGAGACCATGCGCATCGACATGGACGAGCTCGACCGCTTGCGCCAGGCGAGCCGCGGTCCCCTGCCCGGCCTGACGCGTCTGCTGGGCCTGCTCGGCAAGTCGCTCGACGACCCCGAGGTCGAAGACCTGGGGCTGCGTGAGAAAAAGGCGGCCAGCGGCGTCGGCTACGTGGCGTCGTCAAAGGCGCTGGGGCTCGAGGTGACGACGTCGCGGTCGCGGAACGTTGAGACGATCCTCTTGCACAGCCAGAACCACGACGGCTTCCACGCCTGGCCCGGCGACCTCGGCGGGCTGACGTTTTCGTCGACGGCGGCCGAGGCCCGCAAGCTCAAGGGTTTGCCGACGCGCTCGGGCAGCGGCTGGGATCGCTGGGACACCAGCACCAGCTGCCTGCGCCTCGACTACGGCGACGGCGGCATCCGTTTGATCACCCTGCTCACCGCCGGAGCGCCGTGATGACGAC
>JBKJNL010000258.1:0-9294 GCA_046593615.1 Myxococcota bacterium
GTCGAAAAGGCCTTTGTTAGCGACGCCAACAAACCCTGGCGGGGGCGCCCCCACGAGCGGGTCCTGGCGCACGTCGTCCTCGCCGCCCTCGACATGGAGCGCGGCCGCTGCGACCTCGCCCTGCCGAGCCTCAAGGCCGCCGCTTTCTTCGACGTCAAGGCTTCCGTCGACGACCGCTCCGACGCCGCCGTCGTTCACGCGCTGACCCTGCGCTGTCTCGTCGACGACGGCGGCAGCGATGCCGAGATCGCCGCCGCGCGCGCAGCCCTGTCTGCCGCCCTCTCAGACGCCAGCGTGGGGGCGCGCGCGGCCGACGTCGCCGTCGTCGAGCAGCTGGTGCGCGACCGCCGAGCGCGGCTGGTGCTCGATGGCCGCGGCCCCCGCTATGTGCGCAACGGTCGACACGGAAACGACGTCGTGGTCCGCGAAGCCGGCGCCGCGGACATCGACGCGGGCGACGCACCCATCGTCATCGGCCTCGGCCGTGGGGCCGGCCGCTTTTCCGACGGTGACGTCGACAGCGACAACACCGACGTTGGCGTCGTCGTCTGGAGCTCGTGGCAGCAGGCCACCACCGTGCGCGGGCGTCCCTTCACGGATGTGCTCGCCGAGCGGGCCCGCTTCAAGGAGCGCACGCAGCAGAGCGGCGACGCCAAGGTCGCGCGTGCGGTGCGCGGCATCAAGAGCGCCAAACGGCCCAACGACGTCGTCGGCGCCGCTCTCGTCGGTGCCGCTGGCGCCGGCTTCTTTTCGCTGTCGGCGTTGACCGACGCCCGCGCCGATGACCGCTTCGTCGACCACCTGCCTGGCCGGGCCCGTCTGGTGCGATAGGCGCGAGGCTGCTGGTGGTGCTGCTGACGACGCCGCTGACGACGTGACCGACGACGCTGGTCGCGACGTTGCGCGGGTCGCTTTCTTGCCCTGACCGGTCGCCCGCGTGACAACCGCAGCCATGCGCGTCCTCTCCCGCCTCGCCGCTGTCGCCGTCTTTGGCGCGCTCGCTGCCAGCTGTGCCTCGGCGCCGCCGTCGCCGACGCCGACGTCGTCGACCCAGAAGCCGCCGGCGTTGGCCGTGGCGCGCGAACCGCGCATCAGCGACGAGGCGCCGCCCGTGCCGGCCCACCCAAAGACGTTGCTGCGCGGCGCGCGGGTCATGACCGCCGCGGGCGCCATCTTTGAGAGCGGCCACGTGTTGCTCGTCGACGGCCGCATCGCCGCCGTCGGGGCCGGAGCCGGCCTCGCCCCCGCCGGCGCCGTCGTCGTCGACGTCACCGGCAAGACCGTGACCCCCGGGCTCATCGACACCCACAGCCACATGGGCGTCTACCCGTCACCGGGCAGCGAGGGCGGCTCCGACGGCAACGAGGTCGGCTCGCCGCGCACGCCCGAGGTCTGGAGCGAGCATGGCTTCTGGCCGCAAGACGCATCGCTGCCGCGCGCCCTCGCCAAGGGCATCACCACCATCCAGGTGCTGCCGGGCTCGGCCAACCTCATCGGCGGGCGGGCCACAACCTTCAAGCTCGGGCAGGTGGGCGCGCCGTCGTCGACGTCGGCGCGGGCTCTGCGCTTTCCCGGCGCGCCCCAGGGCTTGAAGATGGCCTGCGGTCAGAACCCCAAGCGCGTGTATGGTGAAAAGGGCGGACGACCCTCGACCCGGATGGGCAACGTTGCCAGCCAGCGCGCGGCATTCCAGGATGCTATCGAATATCGACGCAAGTGGCAGAAATACCACCGCGATCTGACAGCCTGGCAGGAGAAGCAGGGCCAGAAGCGGCAGCCCGCTTCGTCGGACCCGGCGGCGTCTCGGGCCGCCCGTGCCGAAGCCGGCGACGGAGAATCCGCGAAAAAGGACGCCAACAAGGACGACGAACCCGACGACCCGCCCGATGCCCCGGGTCGGGACCTGGGCCTGGAGACCCTGGTCGGCGTCCTCGACGGCACCATCCTCGTGCACAACCATTGCTACCGGGCTGATGAGATGAATCTGATGATGGATGTGGCCCAAGAATTCGGATTCAAAATCCGTTCTTTCCACCATGCTGTCGAGGCCTACAAGATCGCCGATCGCCTGGCCCGTGAAGGCGTGTCGGTGTCGACGTGGGTCGACTGGTGGGGCTTCAAGATGGAGTCCTACGACGGCGTCAGAGAGAACGCCGCGCTGGTGCACGCCGCGGGGGGCCGGGCGATCCTGCACAGCGACTCCGACGTCGAGGTCCGCCAGCTGAACCAGGAGTCGGCAAAGGCCTGGGCCGCGGGCCGCCGCCTCGGCATCACCGGCATCACCGAGAACGACGTGCTGCGCTGGACCACAGCCAACGCCGCCTGGGCCCTCGGCGTCGACGAGCAGACCGGCACTCTCGAGGCCGGCAAGATGGCCGACGTCGTCGTCTGGAGCGGATCGCCGTTCTCGACCTACAGCAAGCCCGAGCTCGTCTACGTCGACGGCACCCTCGCCTACGACAGCAAACGGCCACCGCCGCAGACCGACATCGGGGTCGGCACCGCTGCGCTGCCGCTCACCAGCGCCGCCCGCTCTTCGACCGCAAACAACGCCGGCAAATCGATCACGCCGGCCACGGCGAAGAACGCGGTGACGCCATGATCGTCGCCCTCGCGCTGCTGGTCGTTGCCGCCCCCATCGCCATCGTCGACGTCGCCGTCGAGGTCGGCGACGGCACCCGCCTCGACCGCGCCACCGTCGTCATCGACGGCGCCGTCATCACCGGCGTCTTTGCCGCGGGCGGCGTCGTCGGCGTGCCCGACAACGCCAGCCGCATCGACGGTGTCGGCAAGGTGCTGTCGCCGGGCTTGTTTGCCGTCTCCAGCCAGCTCGGGCTGTTCGAGGTCGGGCTCGAGGCCCAGTCCGACGACGACCACCTGCAGGGACCGGCGACCCCCGGCTTCCGCGCCGTCGACGGCTACAACCCGCTGTCGCCGCACATCGCCATTGATCGTGAAGAGGGCGTGACCTCGGCGCTGCTCGCGCCGTCGGGGACCAAGCTGCTGATGGGCCAGGGCTTCGTCGTCGAGCTCTCGTCGCGCCTCGAGGCCTTGCCCGACGGCGACAAGCCGGCGGCGATGATGGGGGCGTTCGACGGCCAGGCCGCCGAGGCCTTTGGCGGCTCGCGCGCCGGGCTCTTGATGGCCCTGCGCGAGATCGTCGACGACGCCCGCTTCTACCGGAAGAACACCGCGGCCTTTGATCGCGGCGACGCCCGCGACCTCAGGCTGACCCCCGTGCACCTGCGCGCTTTGCAGCCCGTGCTCGACGGCAAGGTGCCACTCGTCGTGCGCGTCGACCGCGCCGCCGACATCCGCGCGCTGCTGGCCTTTGCCCAGAAGGAAAAGCTCAAGCTCGTCGTCGACAGCGGCGTCGAAGCCTGGCTGGTGGCCGCCGAGCTCAAGGCGGCCAACGTGCCGGTCATCGTGCGCCCCTCGCAGTCGGGCGGCATCAGTCTCGACGCGCTGCACGCCAGAGACGACCTCGCGGCGGTGTTGCACGCGGCCGGCGTCACGGTGTTGATTTCGTCGTGGGACTCGCAGAACGGCACGACGCGCCTGCGACAGGAGGCCGGGCTCGCGGTGCAGAACGGCCTGCCCCACGCCGTGGCCGTGCGGGCCATCACCCAGGCGCCGCAGCTCGTCTTTGGCGGTGCGCCAAGCGCCAACGTCGGCGTCGTCAAGAAGGGCGCGCGGGCCTCGCTGGTCTTGTGGTCCGGCGATCCGCTGGAAGCTTTGACTCTCGCCGAGCGCGTCTGGGTCGCTGGCGACGAGATCACGGTGCCGTCGCGACAACGGCTGCTGGCCGAGAAGTATTTCCGCGCCCGACCGTCGCGCCCGACGACGCCAGCGCCGACGACGAGGTAGGCAGCCGCCGGCGCGAGAAGTGCGCCGGGAGGCTAGAAGCACCGGGCGCGGTGCCTAGCCTATGAGCACCCGCATGCCCGCAGACCCCCGAGGAGCAGTCACATGGCCGAGGCGCAGCAGCAGTCCGACAAGCCTTCTGACAAGTCTGACAAGAGCGACAAGGTGCCCGAGAAGGGTCCCGCCGCCGTCGAGTTCACCTGCGGCGAGTGCGGCGCGGTCAACCGGCTGCCGCGCGACAAGGTGCTGAACCTCAAGGTGTCGCCGTTGTGTGGCCGCTGCGAGAAGCCGCTGCTGCGGGCCTACGACCGGCCCTTCGACGACCTCGACCCCGACAGCTACATCCACCCCCTCGACAAAGAGACCCTCGACGCCCTGCGCCGCATCCCGGGCGTGTCGACGTTGTTGCGCTCGTTGATCCGCCACAGCTTCGAGCTGGCGACGCGGCTGCACCACCACGCCAACTTCGTCCGCGTAGGCCCGACGCAGTACGCGTCGATCTGGAACAAATTCGAATTCGCCGGCCGCTGCCTCGGCATCAAGCAGCTGCCCGAGCTGTACATCTACCAAGACCCGGTCCCGAACGCGTACACGTTCGGCGTCGACAAATACTTCATCGCCGTGTCGACCGGCTGCCTCGAGCTGCTCGACGACGAAGAGATCACCGTCGTGCTGGCCCACGAGCTCGGCCACGTCCACGCCGACCACGTGCTCTACAAGTCCGCCGCTCGCGTGTTTGGCTCGGTGGCGTCGACCATCATCCAGGCGACGTTTGGCATCGGATCTCTGGTCGTCTATCCCGTCCAGTTGGCCTTGCTGCGCTGGGATCGCGCCAGCGAGCTTTCTTCCGATCGCGCTGCCTTGTTGGTGGTGAAAAATCCCCACACCGTGATGCGCACCTTGATGAAGATTGCCGGTGGCACCCGCCGCTACGCCGGCGAGCTTGGCATCGACTCGTTCATCGACCAGGCCGATTCATTCGGCAAGATGCAAGACGAAGGACCGCTGGGCCGTTACATCACGGTCTTTCAGAGCTTGTTTCGTTCACATCCCTTTCCGATCTGGCGCACCAAAGAGATCATTGATTGGGTGACGACGGGCAACTACCTCGAAATCCTCGACGGCGAATACAAGATTCGCGCGCTGGTGACGACGAAACAGTGCCCGGCCTGCTCGACCACCAACAAGGTCGATTCGCTGGTGTGCATCAACTGTGGCCACCAGCTCGTGGCCGAGCCCACCGGCGAAGCCGCCGAGCGCGCGGTGCGCGAGGTCAAAGAGGCCGCCGGCGTCGACGAAGGCGGCAACGACGTCGTGGCCCGCACCTGGGGCGACGTGCGCGGCTGGTACAAGCGCACCTTTACGATGGAGGGCAAAGACGAAGGCCCCATCGTCGACGGCGACCCGCTCAAGAAGAACGGCGACGACGACGACAAGAAGCCCGACTGACGTCTGTCCCGACGCGTTCGGTGCCGGTCGGTGCCGGGCGCCGGCCGGGCACTGGCCGGGCGGGCCGCGGCGGGGCTACTTCGTGACGAAGTGGGCAAAGGCGGCGACGGCGGGGCCGACCTCGTCTTCGGCGGTGCCGATGCGCAGCACGATCTCTTCGTGGGTGATGGCCGGGACGAAGTGGAAAAAGACCTCGTCACCGACCCAGGGAGCCAGGTCTTTTTCGGCCTGCCGGTAGTCGGCCAGGCAGCTCTCGTAGTCGTTCTCGCCGACGACGAACAAGGTGCGCGGCATCTTCTGGCCGGCGGGGCGGGTCTTGCGGTCGAAGTAGCGCGCCGGTGACTGCTCTTGCTCGCGGCCACCGAACAGCGGCGTGTACAGCTCGGCCCGGTCTTCTTCGAGGGCGCGGCGGGCGGCGTCGGCGACGTTGTAGATGCCCGACAGCGGCACCACGCCCTTGATGAGGCGGGGGTCGAGGCCGCGCTTCTCGAGGGCCCCGGGCTGCGTCGCGAGCAGCGCGACCAGGTGGGCGCCGGCCGAGTGCCCGGCCAGCACGATCTTGTCGGGGTCGCCGCCGTGGACGGCGATGTGATCGCGGGTCCAGGCAATCGAGCGGGCGACGTCGTCGAGCATGTCGTCGACCGACTTCACCTCGGGGAACAGCCGGTAGCTCGGGATGACGGTGACGACGTCGTTGTCGGCGAGGGCGGTGCCGACGTTGCCGTAGAGGCCGACGATGGGCTCGAAGGTCGAGCGATCGCCCGAGCGCCAGAAGCCGCCGTGGATGAAGATCACGACCGGCGCGCCCTGGGCCCCGCGCGGCGCAAAGACGTCGAGGCGGTGCTTGTCGTTGTCGTCGTCGACATAGGCGATGTCGTCGGCGGTCTTGACGGCGTTGCTGTTGCGCCACTGGTTCTTCCAGACCAGGCACGACGACGACGTCAGCAGGGCGGCCAGGGCAAGAGCGGCGACGACAGGACGGTGGATGCGCATGCCGCTGTCTACTCCGCGGCGACGACCGCCGGCCAGCCGGGGCTCTGCTGGTGTCGGCAGCGCATCGACAGATGCAGCAGCGCGGAAAAAAATCCGGCCAGAGACGCGCGAGGGCCAACTCCCACGTCCCTGGCCGGTGCCAGCGGGCAGGCGCGCCTGCCGACAAAACAGAGCTTCATGTCGATCGCGATCGCGCACCACGACACGTGTCGGACAGCGGTTGAACAGCAGCTCGTTGTCGTGGGCCTGGTGGCGCGGACCGGATTTCGTGGCACACGAGCAGCCGTGATTGTTTGCGCGATCCAGGAGCCCGTCATGCGTTTCGTCGTCGTCAGCGCCGTCCTCTCCCTGCTGCTGTCGGCCTGCCCCGCGCCCCTTCCCACAGAAGGCGAGGGCGAGCCCGGCGACGAAGGAGAAGGCGAAGGCACCGGCGAGGGCGAAGGCGAGGGCGAGGTCGGCGCACCGCTGCTGGCCAGCTGCACCGACAACGCCGACTGCGCCTCGGGCACTTGCACGAGCTTCTTTGACGGCGACTTCGCCAACGACTTCTGCGTCGACGTCTGCGACACCGACGCCGACTGCGACTTCGGCGACCAGGCCAGCCGGTGCCTGCCCCTGAGCGCCGCCGGCAACATCTGCTTTCCGACCTGTGAGACGTCGGCCGACTGCTCCGTCTTTGACGGCGACGGCACGCTCGGCGCCTGCTTCGTGAACCAGAACGTCGACGAGAACCTCTGCTTTCAGCTGAACGGCTCGGGCTTCTGCGACGACGGCAGCGCCTGCGGCGCCGGCGAGGCCTGCACGCTGGTCGGCAGCGGGCTGAAGTTCGAATTCGTCTGCACGCCGAGCGCCGCGGGCGACGTCGGCGAAGCCTGCGATGCCACCGCCCTGGCCCGCCGCGGCTTGCCCTGCGAGGCGTTCGCCGACTGCCCCACCGGCTTCGCCTGCGTCGACGAAGACGCCCGCGACGGCGCCAACAGCGGCGCGCGCGTGTGCAGCGCCTCTGAAGAGCTCAACTGCGGCGCGTTCATCTGCTGGGACCAGGGCTTCTGCGCCGGCGCCTGCAACGCCGACGACGACTGCCCCGAAGGCTGGGGCTGCGAGACCTTTGACTTCGGCGGCCCTGAGCTCGTGCAGCTGTGCCGCCCCGCCGCCGGCAGCCGCGCGCCCTGCGACAGAGACGCCGACTGCACCGTCGCCGGCGAGGTCTGCTCGCTGCACAACGACGACGACGCGACCCCGGTGACCGTCTGCACGTTGCCCACCGCCGGCGACGTGCTGCCCGGCGGCGCCTGCGGCGACGACCGCACGACCCTTGACGACATCGAGCCCACCAGCGGCTGCACCAGCAACCTGTGCGTCAACAACGGCACCTGCGGCGTCATCTGCGCGGCCGACGACGACTGCGGCGGCAACGCCTGCCTCAAGCTCGAGCTGGGCAACGACACCCCCGAGAACGTGCTCGGCGTGTGCGGCACCGGACCTCGCTGCGACAACGACGTCGACTGCGGCGCATCTCCCGGTGCGCAAGGCGCCCTGTGCGTTCGCACGCAAGGACCCGAAGGCTCGGTCGGCGTCTGCACCACCGACGTCCGCGGCGACCTGCTGGCCGGCGCCACGTGTGATGAGGCCACCAACTTCAACCTCGCCGCCGGAGACGTCCGATGCTTCGGCGACGGCGACTGCGAGGCCGTCGGCGGCGTGGGCTACGCCTGCGACCGCGCCGACAACCGCTGCGTTCCCCCGGCCAGCGCGCTCTGCGGGTCGGGCTGCTTCTTTGGCCACTGCCTGCAGATCTGCGCGAGCACCGCCGACTGCGACAACGCCGGCGCCGACTTCGTGTGCAGCGGCGACGAAGAGGTCGTCGACGACAACGACCGCGCCACCGACGCCGACGACGAAACCGACGACTTCGGCCTGTGCATTTTTCTGCCCGGCACGCGCAGCCCGTGCGGCAGCAGCAGCGACTGCATCACCGGCGAGGTGTGCAACGTCGTCGTCGAGCGCGCGACGCTGCGGGTCGAGACCGTGTGCACCAGCCGCGGCGGCGAAGCAGCACTCGCCGCGGCCTGCGGCGTCATCGGCACCGCGTTCATCCAGTGCGACGACGTCTGCGCCGCCGATGACGTCGGCACCGCCAGCCACTGCCGGGCCGTGTGCGACGGCGACAGCGACTGCGACGACGGGCTCGTCTGCCGCGCCTACGACCTCGACAACGAGCGCCGCGTGAACCTCTGTCAGCCCGACGACGGCGCAGGCGGCATCGGTGAAGGCGAGGGCGAAGCCGGATGAGCGGCTGGCACGGGGCCCGGCGCTGCAGTACGTTGCGCGCGTGACGACGACGATCGCCTCCCTGCTGCTCGCCCTGGCTGCCCAGGCGGCTGCGCCGTCCATTGCGCCGTCCATTGCGCCGTCTGCTGTTTCGGACGCGACCCCTGCGAATGATCCCGTCGCGCCGAGTGCGGCAGGCCCGGCTGAACCGCCGGTCTCAGCGCCGTCAGCGCCGTCAGCGCCGTCAGCGCCAGCAGCGCCAGCAGCACCGTCAGCGCCAGCAGCCGACACGCCGGCCGATCCGCCGGCCGACCCGCTCGCCGACCCTCTCAGCGTCGCCGAAGCACGCCTGGCCGCCGGCGAGGCCCTCGAGGTCACGGCGCTGCTCGTGCGCGAGCAGCAGGCCGGACGGCTGCGCGAGCCCGCGCGGGCGGCGGCCCTGTTGGCCCGCGCCGCCGACGTCCTCGCCGACCGCGGTGACATCAAGGCCGCCGCCGTCGCCGCCGACGCCGCCTGGCAGCTCGAAGGACGCCCCCAGCGGCCGCGGCTGGCGCTGTTGCTGGTGCGCTACGCCCGCGCCCTGCTCGACACCGGCGACCCCGTCGGCGCGCGGGCGATCGCCGAGCGGGCGCTGCAGGCCGACGCCGGCAACGCCGACGCAAAGGCGTTGTCGACGTCGTTGTCGGGGGTCGACACCTGGGTCGACGGCCACCTCAC